>CAXBDO010000160.1:0-5947 GCA_963974165.1 uncultured Aequorivita sp. | reverse complement strand
AATTAATAAAAAAATTGAATATTTTAAAGGATACCTTTAACCTTACGGCAACCTCCTTCGGGCTTCAACCTTTAAAATTAATAGTTGTAAGCAATACGCAATTGAAGACTCAATTAATGCCATTAACCTACAATCAGCCGCAAGTAAGGGATGCATCGCACGTTTTGGTTTTATGTATTGAAAGGAAAATAAATGAAAATTTTATTTTAGACCATTTTAAAAGAGTAGAGGGCGAGCGAAAAACACCGCGAACAATTTTGGAGCCCTTCGAAAAAAACCTGATTGCATCCTTTACCGAAAAAGATGCTGCAGAAATACGCGATTGGATGATAAATCAATTGTATTTAACACTTGGCGCATTGCTTACCGTTTGCGCCGTCGAAAACATTGATGCCTGCCCCATTGAAGGTTTTGAGCCAAAAAAATATGACGAACTACTGGGGCTTGACCAAAAGGGCTTGGAATCTGTTATCGTTCTTCCAGTAGGCTACAGGGATGAATCTGATTTCTTTATAAATCTAAAAAAAGTACGCCGTGGGGTGGAAGAACTAATTGTTGAATTAGATTAAATTTCTGAAAATTTTCACCTTCTATTTTGGAGCGCCTGCTATCTTTGAAACTATTTATTATTCATTCTACATTAATCTTTAATAATTTTATAAATGCCCGGATTTGAAATTTTTGGCGCCGAGGAGCGCAAGCAGGTAAACGATGTTTTGGAATCAGGAGTTTTAATGCGCTATGGCTTTGACGGCTTGCGCAATAACCACTGGAAGGCCCTCGAGTTTGAAACCGCATTTGCAAAAAGAATGGGCGCAGAATACTGCCAACTGGTTTCTAGCGGTACGGCGGCTTTAACTGTGGCTTTGGCATCTGCTGGCATTGGTGCCGGCGATGAGGTTATAATGCCAACCTTTACTTTTGTTGCAAGTTTTGAATCTATTTTGGCATTGGGTGCGGTACCCATTTTGGTAGATATTGATGATACGCTAACCTTAGACCCGAAAGCTGTGGAGGCAGCAATTTCATCTAAAACCAAATGTATTATGCCTGTGCATATGTGCGGTTCCATGGCAGATTTAGATGCCTTAAAGGAAATATGCAATAAACATAATTTAATTCTATTGGAAGATGCCTGTCAAGCCGTTGGCGGCACTTATAAAGGAAAATCGCTTGGTAGTTATGGCGATTTGGGCTGTTTTTCTTTCGATTATGTAAAGACCATAACATGTGGTGAAGGTGGTGCCGTTATAACCAATAATGAAAAATTTGCACAACACGCAGATCATTATCAAGACCACGGGCATGACCATGTAGGCAAAGATCGCGGGGCCGAGACCCATCCTTTTTTGGGCTATAACTATCGAATTTCTGAATTGAATGCTGCCGTTGGCCTGGCACAACTCGAAAAACTTGATGGCATTTTAAAAACGCAAAAAGAGAATTATACTATTCTTCGTGAAGCTTTGGAAACGGTGGAAGGTGTAACATTTAGAAGCGTGCCAGAGGGTGGCGAAGAAAACTATTCATTTTTAAGTTTCTTCCTTCCATCAGAAGAAATAACCAAGAAAGCACATAAAGCACTTTCCGAAGCAGGCGTAGATGCCTGTTTTTATTGGTATACCAACAACTGGCATTATGTTAATGGGTGGGAGCATTTAAGGGGTTTGAAATCGCTCGGCAATCTTTCTTCCGAAGTGAAAACCCAGATGCAGGATTTAAACAATACCGATTTCTCAAAAAGCGATGCCATTATGGGCCGAACCATTTCTTCACTTATAAAAATAGGATGGACAGAGAAGCAAGTTAAGGAGAGGGCAGAAGCAATGAAAAACGCTATTGCCTCTGTGCTTTAATAGCTTACGTATTCCATTATTTCTAAGCCGTAACCAATCATACCAACGCGTTTGGTTTGTTCGCTGTTTGAAATAAGTCTTATTTTGTGGATCCCTAGATCGTGAAGTATTTGTGCACCAATGCCAAAGTCTTTAGCATCCATTTCTATTCTGGGTGCTTTTGCAATTTCATTGGGTTTTTGGCTTTCTTTCAATTCCTTTAATCTGCTAATAAGATTTAAGGATTGACTTTGTTGGTTTATAAAAACGATGGCGCCTTTACCTTCCTTGTTTATTACATTGAACATATCGTCCAATTTCTGTTCTGCATTATTGGTTAGGGTTCCCAATATGTCGCCATTCACCAAGGTGGCATTTACGCGTACTAAAACAGGCTCGTTTTCTTTCCAACTGCCTTTGGTTAGGGCAATATGAATTTGGTCGTTTGTGGTTTGTTTATAAGCTCGTAGCCTGAAATCGCCAAATTTGGTATTTATTTTAAAATCTTCTTTTTTCTCAATCAAAGAGTCGTGCTCCATTCGGTATTTCACCAAATCTTCAATTGAAATAAGTTTTAGGTCGAATTTTTTGGCAACCTTCATCAATTGTGGAAGACGCGCCATGGTTCCGTCTTCATTTAATATTTCAACCAAAATTCCGGCTGGTTTTAAACCTGCCAATCGTGCCAAATCTATGGCAGCCTCGGTGTGGCCGGTTCTTCTTAAAACTCCACCTTGTTTGGCGCGAAGCGGAAAAATATGTCCAGGCCTTCCTAAATCGCTTGCCTTTGTTTCTTCCTCTACCAAAGCTTTTATGGTCTTGGAGCGGTCGTGGACAGAAATACCTGTTGTACATCCGTGCCCAATTAAATCTACCGAAACGGTAAACTGGGTGTGATGAAGTACGGTATTATTTTCAACCATCATATTTAAATCGAGCGCATTGCAGCGTTCCTCAGTTAAAGGTGCGCAAATAAGCCCGCGACCGTGAGTGGCCATAAAGTTTATCATTTCCGGCGTTACCATTTCGGCAGCCGCGATAAAATCTCCTTCATTTTCCCGGTTCTCGTCGTCTACTACAATAATTATCTTTCCATTGCGAATGTCTTCAATGGCTTCTTCAATAGTGTTGAGTTGAACGGTTTTTTCTTTTTCTGTAGAAATCATAGCTTAAAATATGTGAGTGCAAAGATAATGGAAACGTCTATAATTAGCCATTTCAAATGGGTATAGTTTGTTTAAATAAGGAGTAATTTAATCTTCAAAGAAGAAACATCTTTAGGTTCAAAGACTAGAAGGAGTTTCTGCTAATTGAGACTGCGACCGAATATTAACTTTATTGCTTCTTTTTTCATTTTTTAATTCCCAGCAATCGCCCGATGCGCTGTAAAAACGTTTCGAAATCAAAAATACCTTGATCTGTAGTAGCACGGTAGGTAAGCCAGACACTTAAAGGCAACATAATGGCAGTACTAAGCCAAGTAGCAATAAATGGATGCATGGTACCATCTTCGGCACTGTTTTTAGCGAAAATGCCTATAAAGTGATAGGTTAAAAATAGCAGAATGGCAATTACCATTGGCAAACCCATTCCACCTTTGCGGATAATGGCACCCAAGGGCGCACCCACGAAAAATAAAATTATACAAGCAACGCCCAGCGAATATTTTTCATGAAGCGCTATCTCAGTTTTATTTAACCTTTTAGTTTTATTTTTAAACTCTTCCTTTTTGGAATCTACAGTCTGTAAGGTTCCTTTGGCATTGTTAAGCGCCAATTTCACAATTTGTAATTGCTGTGGGGCTTTGTATATATCGAGAATGGAGTTAATGGCCGCAGGTTTTACGGTATCGCTTATTTTATTTTCCTTAAACTTTTCTACCCCACTGCGGTAGTACATATTTTTGGTGTAGCTCTGAATATCTGTGGAATAGCTTTTTGAAAGCGAATCTATCTCAACGTGCAGTTCGCTAATGTTGTACATATTCTGGTTATCCAGATCATTTTCCTTATCAACATCTTTTGCGTTAAGTTCCGTAAGATCTATGTTGATGGAGTATTCATCAAAATAACTTTTAGCGAAGGGCGCGCCTCTTTGTTTATTGAGGTTATTGGTTTGAATTTCCTCGTAATAGTTGCCTTCCTTCAAGATCAATGAAAGTGTATTACTGCCTTCCTCGCTAGCAAGTTCACCGTTGTTTGCTATTATTACTGTGAAATTGCCATTTGGTTTTGATTCATTCTTTTTGTGGATTACCACGTCATCCAAAAACTGGTCGCGATCGCCACTTTTCTTTTCAACCTTAATATTGAACATATTGCCAATCTGGCTGAACTGTCCTTCGGAAATAACCATGGAAGGTTGAAACTGCGAAATATTCCGCCTTAAATTCTGCCATTTATATTCTGAATAAGGTATTACGTTATTGGCGAAAAAGAAAGCTGTTATTGAAAGTACAATTATAAACCCTATTACGCTGCCCATAGCGCGCTGCAGGGAAATACCTGTAGATTTCATAGCCGCAAATTCGTACTTCTCTGCGAAGCTTCCAAAAACCATTAAAGATGTTACTAGGATGGTAAGTGGCAATACTAGCGGAATCAACCTAGGTGAGACGTACCATAAAAATTTCAAAACAATCCAAACGTCCAGATCTTTTCCGGCCAATTCTGAAATATATAGCCAGATTGTCTGTAGGACGAAAATGAACATTAAAATAATGAAGACGCTCAAGAACGTCTTCAAATAACTTACAAGTATGTACCTATCCAGTATTTTCACTTAGGTGGCTATAGCTTATTTATATAATAACCGTCTTTTTTGTATTTAGCCTCGTCAAAAGTAAACAAGGTTTTAGAAACAGGTTGATTTGTTTTAAATGAATTTACGGTTAAGGTGTATTTTGTGCCTTTGGCATCGGTCTGGATTAATTTGTAAATGTGTTTGGTCTGCACATCTATGCCTAAAAGAATATCCTTAATCTCAGCTTTGGAATCTATTGGAATTAGTTTTATATACTGAATTTTTCTACCCTTAACATTTTGCTCAATATCCATTTTATAGGTATATCCTTTTTCATAAAATGTAAGCATTTTTGAAGGTGTAATATCCTTATCATCTTTGGCATTATAAACTGAAACTGTTACTTCTTCATCTTCGGGAACGATGGTGTAGATATTTTTGCCGTCGAAAATACGGGTAGTGCCCAACATATTTAAAACGTATTTATCGCCCTGAAGCGTTACATCGCCACGGGTTTCTTGATTTACGTTTTCTTTAGTGTTGTTTAAATTGTATTTAAAGTCGATGGTAATGTTATCGTAGCTTTTCACCTTGGCCGAAACTTCTTTCAGCAATGTTTTAGCATCCTGTGCCTGCGAAAAAGTGGTTATAAATAAAGCGATTAAAATAATGCTAAGTTTCTTCATTTTAATTATTGTTTGATTCGTTATCTAAAAATTGATTTAATGCGTCTATAGTGGGAACTAAAACCTGCCGTGCCTTGCTGCCTTCAAATGGGCCAACAATACCTGCCGCTTCCATTTGGTCTATAATTCGTCCTGCGCGGTTGTAACCCAATTTAAGCTTTCGCTGTAATAGGGAAGCAGACCCTTGCTGCGCAATTACCAATACTTCTGCGGCCTCGCGGAATAATTTATCGCGTTCCTCTATGTCAATATCAAGAGTTGTGCCACCTTCCTCACCAACATATTCTGGAAGCATATAAGCATCAGGATATGCCTTTTGTGAACCTATAAATTCAGTAATATCGGCCACCTCTGGCGTATCAACAAATGCACATTGAATACGTGTCAATTCATTGCCCTGGGTATATAACATATCGCCGCGACCAATAAGCTGGTCCGCCCCAGAATTGTCCAGAATGGTGCGGGAATCAATTTTGCTGGTCACCCTAAAGGCAATACGCGCAGGGAAATTCGCTTTGATTATCCCTGTAATAACATTTACCGACGGACGCTGGGTAGCGATAATTAAATGGATACCGATTGCTCTGGCAAGCTGGGCCAATCGGGCTATGGGAGTTTCTACCTCCTTGCCGGCGGTCATAATCAAATCGGCAAATTCATCGATAACCAAAACGATATAAGGTA
>CAXBDO010000159.1:0-5966 GCA_963974165.1 uncultured Aequorivita sp. | reverse complement strand
ATTTAGAAACTTGATCTATTAATAGAATCAAGATTATAATAAGGGAGGCTTTCTTTAGGCTCATAGGATTGTTTAACTTTCTTTGCCGAAGAAGGAAAGTTGGGGAGTTTATTCCAATATCCAAACTTCAGAAAGCGATGCAAAAATAGCAATATTATTCGGTTTGCAAAGGCAAATATTTGCTGTCCACTTTCTGAAATATGACAGTATTATTGGATAATGCAATTACATTTTAAAGGACTGAAATTAATTTCACCATACTTCAAAAAACACACAAGCCCCACGATTAATGGGGCCTGTATAATTATATAAAGTTGAAAAACTTATTTCTGTAAGTTTTTTGCTTCAATGCTTAAAGTAGCGTGCGGAACAAGTTTTAATCGCTCCTTGTTGATTAATTTACCGGTTACACGACAAACCCCGTAGGTTTTGTTCTCGATACGCACCAAGGCGTTTTTAAGATCGCGGATAAATTTTTCCTGACGGATAGCCAATTGCGAATTTGCTTCCTTGCTCATAACCTCACTGCCTTCATCAAAAGCCTTAAAGGTTGGCGAAGTATCATCGGTACCGTTATTACTGTCGTTTTTATATGAGCTCTGGATTAACTCCAATTGCTCTAATGCCTTTCTTATTTTATCGTTTAAAAGGGTTCTGAATTCTTCTAACTCGGCATCACTGTATCTGGTTCTTTCTGTTTCTGTCATGATCTAATGTTTTTTAATGCTTATAATAGTTTCAATATCATCAAATGCAATTTCCGTTCCTTCTTCAACATTTGGCTGAAATTGCAATTCTTCCGTTAAGGTTTCTTCTTTAATATATTGTAGGTATTGATTAACGGCTAATTCTAATTCTTCATTATTCTTAAGCGTTACGTCAATTCGATTAGTAACTTCAAAACCACTGTCCTTTCTCAGGTTTTGGATTCTGTTTACCAATTCTCTGGCAATACCTTCATTTTTTAATTCTGGGGTTATGGTAACATCGAGTGCTACTGTAACTCCATTGGCGTTTGCAACTAACCAGCCCTCAATATCCTGCGAGCTTATAATTACATCATCGAGCGCCAAAATAATATTTTTTTCATTAATAGATACAGATATTTCGCCATCTTTTTCAATAGCAGCAATTTGTTGCTGATTGAAACCAGAAATAGCGGCCGCTACTGCTTTCATATCTTTTCCAAATCTTGGCCCAAGGGTCTTGAAATCCGGCTTTATTTGTTTTACCAACATTCCGGAACCTTCATCTATCAATTCAATTTCCTTAACGTTAACCTCGCTTTTTATGAGGTTTGAAACAGCCATTATTTCTTCTCTTTCTGCAGCTTCCAAAACTGGAATTATTATTTTTTGAAGCGGTTGGCGCACTTTTATTTTTTCTCGCTGACGCAATGAAAGCACCAATGATGAAATTGTCTGCGCTTTCTGCATTTTGTGTTCCAACTTTTTATCAATGAACGAGGTATCTGCTTTGGGGAAGTCAGTCAAATGTACCGAATCCTTCTTGTCTTTAGTTACCGATTGGGTCAAATCTTTAAACAATCTGTCCATAAAAAATGGAGCTATGGGTGCGCCAAGTTTTGCAACCGTTAACAAGCAAGTGTAAAGGGTTTGGTATGCCGATATTTTATCGTCATTATAGCTGCCTTTCCAATACCTTCTTCTGCTTAATCGAACAAACCAGTTACTTAAATTTTCCTGTACAAATTCGGAAATGGCACGTGCAGCTTTGGTTGAATCATAATCCCCGTAATATTCATCTACTTTTTGAATTAGGGTATGCAGTTCCGAAAGTATCCATCGATCAATCTCTGGTCGCTTTTCTAAAGGAAGATCTTCTTCAAGATACTCAAAATTATCGAGATTGGCATATAGACTGAAAAAACTATAGGTGTTGTAAAGTGTGCCAAAGAATTTATTGCGCACTTCAGAAATACCATCCTGGTCAAATTTTAAATTATCCCATGGGTTTGCGTTGCTTATCATATACCATCGCGTGGCATCTGGACCAAAAACATCCAAAGTTTCAAAAGGGTCTACGGCATTGCCAAGACGCTTGCTCATTTTCTGGCCGTTTTTATCTAAAACCAAGCCGTTTGAAACTACATTTTTATATGCAACATCGTCAAAAATCATGGTTGCAATGGCATGCAAGGTATAGAACCATCCGCGGGTCTGGTCTACACCTTCTGCAATAAAATCTGCCTTGCGCCAAGTGTTTTCAACCTTTTCCTTATTTTCAAATGGATAATGCCACTGTGCATATGGCATACTTCCGCTATCAAACCAAACATCTATTAAATCTGCCTCGCGCTTCATTGGCTTGCCACTAGGCGACATAAGGATGATTTTATCAACAATGTTTTTGTGTAAATCTACCTTGGCGTAGTTTTCTGCGGAAAAATCGCCAGGCTTAAAGTCTTCATAAATATTGCGGGGAAGGAATCCCGCAACTACGGCTTTATCCATTTCAGCCATCAACTCTTCTACCGAGCCAATTATAACTTCTTCCTTGCCATCATCGGTTCTCCAAATTGGCAATGGAATTCCCCAATAGCGTGAACGCGACAGGTTCCAATCATTGGCATTTGCAAGCCAATTTCCAAAACGGCCTTCACCGGTTGCTTTTGGTTTCCAGTTAATGTCCTTATTCAATTCGAACATTTTATCGCGGAAATCGGTTACTTTAATAAACCACGAATCTAATGGATAATATAAAATAGGTTTATCGGTTCGCCAGCAATTAGGGTAGCTGTGAACGTATTTTTCGACCTTAAAGGCCTTGTTTTCCGTTTTAAGTTTAATGGCTATTTCAACATCTACCGATTTTTCTGGAACATCGGCATCATCATAATATTCACTTTTTACATACTTGCCAGCAAGTTCCTTCATTTCTGGGCGGAATTTACCTTGAAGATCTACCAATGGCACAAGATTGCCATTTTCATCCTCAACAAGCATTGGCGGTACTTCGGGCACTGCTTCCTTAGCTACCTTAGCATCGTCTGCCCCAAAAGTTGGTGCGGTATGTACTATTCCCGTTCCATCTTCGGTAGTAACAAAATCTCCTGCAATAATTCGGAACGCATTTTCAGGATTGTTGTGCGGTTTTGCGTAATCCAGCAATTGCTCGTATTTAATACCCAGCAAATCTGAGCCTTTAAATTCCTTCGCAATAAAATAAGGAATTAATTTATCGCCCTGCGTAAAAGCTTCCAGCACTTCTTCATTTGGCTTTTCCTCAAATCTATTGGCAAATTGGCTCGCAACCAAATTTTTTGCCAGCACCACATTTATAGGTTGAAAAGTGTATTGGTTAAATGTTTTTACCAACACATAGTCAATTTTTGGACCTACAGTAAGCGCCGTATTACTCGGAAGCGTCCACGGAGTAGTTGTCCACGCAAGGAACCAAATATTGTTTGATTCTTCTGCAAGAAAATCTGGAAGTGTTTCGGCCATTGCCTTAAACTGGGCAACAACGGTTGTATCTGTAATATCTTGGTAGGTACCGGGCTGATTAAGTTCGTGCGAGCTTAAACCTGTTCCCGCCTTTGGGGAATATGGCTGAACACTATAGCCTTTATAAAGTAGTTTTTTGTTATAAATCTCTTTTAAAAGCCACCATACGGTTTCCATATATTTTGACTCGTAAGTAATATATGGATCTTCCATATCTACCCAATAGCCGTAGCTTTCGGTTACTTTATTCCATACATCGGTATAGCGCATTACAGCTTTTTTACAGGCTGCATTATAGTCTTCAACAGAAATTTTAATACCTATGTCTTCCTTGGTGATGCCCAATTCTTTTTCAACACCAAGTTCAATTGGAAGACCGTGGGTATCCCAACCAGCTTTTCTGTCTACCCTAAATCCTTTTTGGGTTTTGTAGCGGCAAAAAATATCTTTAATGGCACGCGCCAAAACGTGGTGTATTCCAGGAAGGCCGTTGGCCGATGGTGGGCCTTCAAAAAACACAAATGGTTCTGCCTCTTCGCGAATGGAAATACTCTGCTCGAAAATTTTTTCATCTTTCCAGAAATCCAGTATTTCTTCCGCCACTTGAGGGAGGTTTAGCCCTTTGTATTCTTTAAATTTTGTGCTCATAGTATGGGTGTTGCAATAAAGTGTGCAAAAGTAAGGTTTTTTGAAGAAATAATTGATTTCTTAGGCCGTAGTGATGCCACATAATTTATTATAAAAAACGCCACTTAAAAAAGTGGCGTTTCTGATATTCAATATATAAACTGTTTATCTTGTAAACCTATATTCCACAGTGGTAACAGTAGTACTGTTGTTGGAAACCGTAGTTTCTTCAGAATATAGCGTCATTCCAGTTTCGGTATAATCCCTAATTTCCATCGCAGTTACATCGCCAGAGCTATCTGTAACAATTAAAGTACTGTTAGAAACATTTAAGGAATACGTTCCAGCTTCGTCTAAATCTACAATAACGGTATCTCCAGTTGTAGTGCTTCCGTCAGGATTTCTAACGGTTGTAACTGTATTGAACAAACCGTTTGCAGTGTAGGTATTGTTAGAGTTAAATACAAAATTTACATTTTGAAAAACACTCCCCACTGTTGTTGAGGAAGATGTTGAGGTAGAACCATTTGTGAAAGTTACTGTTTCAACTTCTTTAAGTTCCAAAAACTTCAGTTTGTAAGTGTCCACGAAATTTTCGCTAGATAAAGTATAAGCAGGTGGATTGTCGTCATCACTACTGCAGCTAAGTGTTACTGCTGCCATGATAAATAGGAAAAGCAATTTAGATAATTTCATAATTTTGATTTTTTTATTTTCGGCGAATATAAGGCCATTTCACCAACTAACGCACTCTTAGTGTATTTATTATGTTTGGCGCACCGCGAAGGGAGCAAGCTACATTTAAAAACTCTGTGCTCAAAATTATTGAAGGTACATTAAAAAAATGAGCGCCAATAAAAATATGAAAGCACGCTTGCTAAAAAATTATTGAAAATGACTTTGGCCGGACCTACTTTTCAACCCATTTCGTCCACTTAAATTTAAAGGTATCTATATATTTGTATTTAAATTTTTTAAAAAGTTCAGTTCCATTACTATATCTTAAATTTGAAAATTACATCTTTACTTCAGTTTTGAAATTCCTACAAATTAGTTCACTAATGAAAAAAATATTTCTGTTCCTACTGCTAGCTACCCTTTACATATCGGCAGTTCAATCTCAAATTCTAGACCCGGTAAAATGGTCTACGAGCGTCAAAAAAATATCAGAGACTGAATACGATTTAGTTTCAAAAGCTACAATTGAAGATAATTGGCATTTATACTCCCAAGTAGTGCCAGAAGATGGGCCGTTGCCAACGGTTTTTACATTTGAAGCCAATAGCGCATACAAGACCGTAGGAAAGGTAAAGGAAAGCAAAGGCACAACAGAACACGATCCGGTGTTTGATATGATTATAACCTTCTTTTCCAAAACAGCCACATTCACCCAGCGCATTTCATTAACGGGCAATAGTGGCACTACTATAAAAGGGGAAGTAGAATATATGGTTTGCGATGATACGCGTTGCCTACCTCCAAACTATATCGATTTAGTCTTTAAAATTCCGGCCCCCATTAAAGAGGGCGCGGCTTCCATACCTATTGAATCCAATAGCAATGAAATTTTAGAAACTTCTACCGAAACTGTTGAAGACACTTTAACCCAACCTGAAACAACAGAAACGGTAAAAGATAGCATCCAAACTACTGATGCTTCGCAGGCTGCAATTCAACAGACAAAAAAACAAGAAGAAAAAGGGCTTTGGGCTATTTTCTTTATAGCCTTTGTTTCAGGTTTTGCTGCCTTATTAACGCCTTGTGTTTTTCCAATGATCCCAATGACGGTAAGCTTTTTTACAAAACAGAGCAAAACCAAAGCAAAAGGAATTAAAAACGCTATATTTATGGGGTTTCCATAATTATCATATA
>CAXBDO010000158.1:0-6004 GCA_963974165.1 uncultured Aequorivita sp. | reverse complement strand
ATAGCCTTGCCTAAAAATAATACTATCGCCACATTGGTTTTTAGTCGGGGCAAGGAACAGTTGGGCAAGGTAGAAATAGGAGATCTTATTATACGAAGTCAACGGGAAGGCAACCCAAATCAAAAACAGGAATAGGTTTATTACGCTTTTTATGAAATGGTTTTTAGACGCGGAAAATATTTAATGAAAATATAACCTTTCAATGCCCCCGAACCATTTAAATACAAAATAATTAGCCTAATTTTAGTCTGTCTAAGGCGCGGGAGGTTTTTGTATAATTCCATACCGTAATTCCTTTTTGGGCAACCTATTTTATGGCCTTTTTGACCATAGTTGTAACTAGTCTGCCACTTACAAATCCAGTATTAAAGTTTCTTTTAATACTGGTAATAATCCTCTTTGCGCCCATCATCCTCAACAAAATTAAAATTCCCCATTTATTGGGACTTATAATTGCGGGGGCAGTAATTGGTCCGAATGGATTTAATTTAATGGAGCGCGATAGCAGTATCATTCTTTCGGGTACTGCGGGCTTATTGTATATCATGTTTTTGGCAGGGCTAGAAATTGATTTGGCCGACTTCAAAAAAAATAGCCGTAAGAGTGTGGTTTTTGGGTTATACACTTTTTTAATCCCCATGCTCTTCGGAATCTTAGCGGGTATTTTTATATTAAAACTCTCCTGGCCTTCCACCATTTTATTGGCTAGTATGTTTGCCTCGCATACCCTTATTGCTTATCCGCTTATCAGTAAAATGGGCGTGGCAAAGAACAGGGCTGTCAATATAACCGTGGGTGGAACCATGATAACAGATACCCTTGCTCTTTTGGTGCTGGCGGTAATTGTTGGAATGACCACGGGCGAGGTAAATACCGAATTTTGGATTAGGTTGACCATATCAATAATTGTTTTTGGCCTAATAATTCTATTCCTATTTCCCATTATTGCACGCTGGTTTTTTAAAAGGTTCGACGATAATGTATCGCAATACATTTTTGTACTGGTAATGGTTTTTCTGGGCGCTGGCTTGGCAGAATTGGCAGGAATTGAAGCCATTATTGGGGCATTCTTGGCTGGTTTAGCACTCAATAGGCTTATTCCACAAATTTCACCATTAATGAACAGGGTTGAATTTGTGGGCAATGCCATTTTTATTCCTTTTTTCCTAATTGGGGTGGGGATGCTTATTGATTATAGGGTGTTCTTTAAGGATTTTGAAACCATAAAAGTAGCGGTGGTTATGATTACCGTTGCCACCTCAGCCAAGTTTATGGCCGCCTGGTTAACACAAAAGACCTTTGCTTTTTCGGTAGATGAAAGACGATTAATTTTTGGTTTAAGCAACGCCCAGGCCGCAGCTACCTTGGCCGCAGTATTGGTGGGTTACAATATTATTACGGGTACCGCAGCAGATGGCGAACCCATCAGGTTATTGAATGAAAATATTTTGAACGGTACTATTTTAATGATTCTTTTTACCTGTACCATCGCATCTTTTTTGGCACAGAAAGGGGCACAGAATATAGCTATTTCCGAAGCTTATGAAAGCGCGGCAGATGATGATTATTTGGACGAGAAAATCCTTATTCCCACCAACAATGAAAAAACCACAGACGAGCTTATAAATTTAGGGATTACCGTTAAATCAAAAAACAATAGGGATGGGTTGTATGCGCTAAATATTGTGGATAATAATTCAACGGATGGCGCGGCAGACAAAAAGGCCACTACAATTTTAAATAAAGCCGCCATTACCGCTTCGGCTACAGACAATCAATTGCACCAATTGCTGCGTTACGACCTAAACCTGATAAATGGGATTACAAGTGTAGTTAAGGAACATAAAATAACCGATATAATTTTGGGGCTTCATATTAGTGAAGGCCTTTCAAATTCATTTTTAGGAAATTTAACTGAAGGGATTTTAACAAAGTGTGAGACCACAACTTTAATTTATAAACCGGCGCAGCCCTTCGGCACCATTAAAAGGCACCTCATTATAGTTCCCCAAAAGGCAGAGAAGGAAATAGGGTTTCCTTTTTGGTTGATTAAAGTTTGGAACATAGCCCGTAATTCTGGCGCCAAATTAATTTTTTATGCGCCAGCAGATACTTTAAAGGTTATTAAGGAAATTTACCTAATACACCCCATAGATTCTGAATTTGTAGTGTTTAATGAGTGGGATGATTTTCTGGAGCTTTCCAAAAAATTTCACAAGAATGATAACCTTATTATCGTTATGAGCAGAAAGGATAAATTATCCTATCAAAACAATATGGCTAAAATACCTTCCTACCTCAACACTTATTTTAAAGGAAATAGTTTTATTCTTATCTACCCTATCCAGATGGGCGTTTCAGATTCATCGGCCATAGACCTTACAAATCCTACCATTTTGGAACCGCTAGAAAAACTGGATGAAATTGGGAAAACAATTGCGAAGCTTTTTAAACGCAAATGAGACAGGATTAACGCGAAACCAATTCCTTATATTTGGAAGGCGACATGCCCGTTTTCTGTTTAAAGACCCGATTAAAACTGGTCTTGGATTGAAAACCGCAGTCGTAAGCCAAACTTAAAAGTGTAAATTTTTGGTTGTCGCCGTTTTCTATTTTTTGCTTTACTTCCTTCACCCTATATTCATTTATAAGGTTATAGAAATTGGTATTAAGATGCTGGTTTAATAGTTCCGATAATTTTTTATCGCTAATGTCCAATTCTTCCGCCAATTCAGAAAGACTTAAAGAATCGTTTAAATACAATTTCTTCTTGGTCAGGATTTCATGCAACTGCAACTTAAGTTTTTCTATTTCCTCTTCCGTAAATACATCCAATTGCCTAATGGGCCGTGTGGTTTCAGAAATTTGGGTTGTGGGCCCTACGGTAAATTTTTCCTCATTGGCAGTAAGAAGAAAGTCGGGCAATAATATGTTAGCCTGAAACATCCCGGTATAGCCCAAGAAAAAATATAACAGCACAAAGGCAAAGGCAATCACGGTACCAATATTCCAGGAAATTGGGGGAAAGATGAGTTCATAAATAGAAAAAATGCTATCTAAAATTACAATAGCGAACAGCCCCAAAATTAAATAGGAAATCCATTCTAGTTTACTTTTTTCAATATTGCTGTAAATCTGCCCACTGGCTTCCCTGATAGTTTGTACCAATTTATACGAGAGCCATATATAGGCCAGAAAATAGGCATTTTCAACCAAATTTATATAATCGGCGAATTGCATATAACCTTTATGATAGTCCACAAAAAGTCCAAAAATCATAGCCAAACCAATAGGAAGCGAAATAAAGACCCAGAAAACATAATAGGGAACTAAATGCTTCAGCAAAGGTTTGATGATCTTTTTTGCCGGCCAGATGAGGGAGCGTATATAAAACAAAAGCACGGGACCCAATAGGAAACCGGCGCCATTCCCGAAGGTTACTGCAATGCCGCCCAAATATCTGGACCTGTGCAAATAGGCGTAATAGTATAGCAGAAAGAAAATGGAATTTATAAAGAAAACCGACAGCAGTTTTTTGGAAAAACTGGAGCGCGATTTCAATAAAAACACGGTTAACAAGAATAGCAGGGACATCCCTGCTATTAATATAAAATCTACGACCATAGTCCAAATTTCCACACCGCAAAATAGCGCATTATTAGGTAAAATGCAATGCGGTTAAGGGAAGCGTTTTATTATTGTTTTATAAATTTTATACTTGGTCTGTTTGATAAATTGAGGAGGTATAAGCCACTTTTTAAAGCAGAAACATTCATTTTTTGATCTGCAGTTAAAGTACCATCCATAACTTTTTGTCCAAGAAGATTGTATACGGTATAAGCTTCGCCAACCATATTTTCGGTGCTACTTATAAATAGAAAATCTGTAGCTGGGTTTGGATAAACGGCAACTTCCGCATTTTGGAAAGAAGGATTTCCTAAAGTGCCCATATTCATTTTCAGCAAATAATTATCCCTGAACTGCATAGAGCTAACATTTTGGGTTGTTTGTGGCATAGGGTTTAAGTCTACCGTATTTTCAAACTGGGCCGATAAATAAATGTTGTTATTGCTGTCTATTCCCAATTGATGCGAATCAATAAAGCCTACCCCACCAAATTGATAAGCGCTTACAAACATTCCCTCGCTATTAAGGGCAAGTAAATAGGCATCCATAGGGTTGGATGATTGTTTGGTTAAAAGAAATTCTTGGGAAGGATCTGGATTGAAATCTGCCGGACCTTCAAAAAATCCTGTGCTATATACTTTTCCGTCTCCTCCAACAACAATATCATAGGGCAAAAAAGGTTTATCTGAAGTTAGATGGCGGGCCCAGGCAATGGTTCCGTTTGCAAGTACTTTTACTACAAAACCATTATAGGCCATATCGCTAGTAAATGTTGAATTTGAATTTCCGGAAGGAACATCAAAATTAACCGTACCACTAAAAGAGCCGGTGTAATACATATTGTTTGCATTATCGGCAGTTATAGCATACACGGTAACTTCACCCCCTTGAGTATGCGCTACATTTACAGGAGCTCCCGTTTCATCTATTTGCATTGCATAGCCCGCATGGCCACTAGGTGCTGAAATTGTATATACTTCTGAAGGGCGCGGATCTAAATCTGTAGTACCTCCAAAGAAACCGGTAATAAAAATTTGAGAACTGCTTTTTACATTTATATCCAGCGCCAAGTCTAAGTCATTACCCCCATAGGTATACGCATTGCTAAAATCTCCTGCGCTGTCCAACTTCAACAAAAAAGTATCGCTGCCACCTTGGCTAGAAAGCAAAAATTCGTCAGGCCCTGGGTTGAAATCCATTGTTTCATAAATGTAGCCCAGTACATATACATTTCCCAATTCATCTACACCAATAGAGGTAGATTCTTCGTATCCTGTACCGCCTATGCTTTTGGCCCATACAAATTCGCCGGCACTATTTAATTTCAAAATAAAAACATCGCCCCCACCCTGAGAGGTAAGGAAAGCTTCACCTACTCCGGGATCAAAATCTACAGTTTCATCAAAATATCCGGTTATATACACATTGCCCTGATCGTCGCTGCTAATGCCGGTGCCATAATCAAACATAGTTCCACCAACCGAAACCGCCCATTCCAGCTCGCCATTTGCATTGGTTTTTTGAACAAAGGCATCATAAAATCCTTGGGAAGTTAAATTAAATTCATCGGCACTAATGTCGAAATCTGCAGTATCGGTAAAATAGCCCGTAACATAACTATTGCCCGAAGCATCTACGTGCATTTTTTTTACAACATCTTCTCCTACGCCTCCAAATCGACCACCCCATTCAAACGATTGGGAAAAAACTGAAAGGGGGAAATAAAGTAAAAAAAGAAGAAGTGAATAGTTTTTTAGTTTCATACAATTGAGTTTTGTGGTTAATAATTAATGAAGTCTTTTGCACCCAGTTTCCCGCAAATTAACAGCGAAGAACCGAAAAAAATGCTCCATTGGAAGCAGTGAAACCTCTTTTTATGGAGAAAATTTCAAATTAGGTATGCTTCGAACGCAGCTTTCAATTTCGAAAATCGATTAAATTGAAAATTCAAAATTACGTGGGAAAAACTGCTACATCAAAATTAACACTTGATTGTAGAATTGCCCAAGAATTTTTAACTTACATAAAAAAACTATGAGCCGAGGTTTTGTAAAAGAAGGAGACCAGGAGGAAACTCCCATTATACCCCCACGTGCAGCCCTTCCGCCGGGCGCCACCAATTATGTTACCCCTCAGGGAATGGAATTGCTACAGGCCGAGCGTTCGCAATTGGAAGATGAACGCGCAACCCTGCCAACTACAGACGAACAGCAAAGACGTGTAGAATTAGGGGTAATAAACGGAAAATTGGATTTGCTGAATGGGCGCATTGCATCTGCCCGAATTTTGGACCCAAGCACCCAACCGAAGGATGAGGTCCGTTTTGGCGCTACTGTAACCTATAAAATATCCAGCGCGCCCAAGCCCCAAACCTTTC
>CAXBDO010000157.1:0-6073 GCA_963974165.1 uncultured Aequorivita sp. | reverse complement strand
ACGCTCCTGGGCATTTTGTCGGTCTTTCTCTGATGGCTGTGGAGTCAACAAGCTATCTTTTGCATAGCCAGAGAGATAATAGGTGTTCAATATAAAAAAATTACAATTTTCGCGCTTGTAAAGTTCCATTGCGTATTTAATGGCGTTAAAAGCATTTCTTGAAAAGTCTGTAGGTATCAATATCCGTTTTTTCATCTTTGTAATTTTAAATTATTGGTTGAATTATATTTTATTCTATTTAGTGGAAATTGGTATCACTAAAGTAGGCACATGGGTGTGTTTGCCTACCCTGCTTACCACCGGCTCGCGGAAAAGTTGTTTTAAAAATGCGTGCTTATGGTATACCAAGGCTAAAAGGTCTAAATTATTGGTGTCTATAAAATGGTGTAGCGATTTGGAAATATTTGTTGTTTTTGGAATAAAATGAAACTCCGTATCATATTCCGTTAAATCATTTTTATACTTTTCTAAGTTTTGTTGTTGTGTTGCATCCAAATCGCTCTCCTTCCCTACGTGCACTAAATGAAGATCAGACCTATACTGACGCACCAAACGTACTATAGGTTTTAGTTTTGAAAGTTGGTAAAAATCCTTGTAATCTGTTGCAAATGCGATATTTGTGGGAATTACATAATCTACTTCCCGCGGAATAATTAGCAACGGGCAGCCCTCTAACGATTTGGTTATGCCCACAGTTGTGCTTCCCATTAAAACGTCTTCGGCTCCTGTGCGGCCCTTGCTACCCATAACAACTAGGTCGATCCCTTCGGTAGCCACCAGTTTATTTATGGTTTTTGCCAAGGAAGCTGGCGTAGAAATTACATCAAATTTGTGGGCCACTTTACTATTATCCAAATTAATTTTATGGATAAGCCGTTCGCCATCTTCATCAGACTGTTTGTAAAGTTTTTGAATTATGACATCAGAGCGGCCAATATCTACCCTACTAGTAAGTTTGCCAATTTCTTCGCCAAAGGAATGGAGAATTGTTATCTGCAAAGCTTCATCACTAAATAGCTTCGTTATATAAAATAAGGCTGCATAAGCGTTGTTGGAGAAATCTGTGGGAACGAGAATTTTTTTCATGTGGCGGAATTTATAATTTTATCGGGGTAAATTTTGAAGTACTAAAAAAGGAATATCAATCTGCAACCCAACTTTTTCGATGGTGGATTTATAGAGAACATTTTCCAAATACGAATGCCTTGTATTTACCATAATCAGCATATCTATTTCCAATTTGGCAATAGATGAATTTATTGCTTCGGTAACATCCATTTCAGATTCCTGATGATAGTGAATTTGGTTATCACAAAAGGCGGCTTCCAAAAATGTTTTATTGTCCTGCTGTCGTAAGGACAAAGGAGGAAATTTTGAAACATACAGGAAATTTACTTTTGAAGCGAAACATTTCGCTATACTGCTAACAAGTTTTAATTCGCGCCTTTTATATGGCAATAAATAATCTGTGGGAAATAGGATTTTTGTTGGGGGCACATCGCCATAAACTGCAGGAATAGCGAGAACCGGACATTTCACATATTTTATTACTTGAAGGGTATTGCTGCCAAAAGTTATTTTTTTATCGGCCGTTTCGCCTTTGGTGCCCATTACCACCACATCCATATTTTCCTTTTCTACCCAGTCGTTAACCGAATCTACCAATAGCCCGAATTCAGCAATTGTATGGATTGTAAACTTTGGATTTGCCGAAAAATCGATTATTTTTTTTCTGAATTCCTCCAGCGCTTCTTTAGTTTTTGCCAATGCCTTTTGTTGCAATTCTTCAAAAACCTCGCTGCTCAATCTCGATTTTGCATCATAAACTTCATCGGCATAGGCGTGAAGAAGATAAATTTCAGCACGGTTGTGTTTAAAAAGTTCCGCTGCATACTTAATTGCATTTAGGGAAATTTCTGAAAAATCGGTCGGGATTAAAATCTTGCGCATTGAAGCCTATTTAAATTAACTACGTAAAGATAACTAATACGCCACAGTTAAAATATGATAAATATCAACCAATCAATTGATTTGCAACGATTTTTTTGAGAATAGAAGTAATTCTGAAGCGGAAGTTTTTAGGTTTTACCTATTCATGTAAAATCAGAAATGGCACTTCCCTCGGAAAAGAAATAAATTGGCCGTGCGGATTAAAAAGAAGCCGTTGCATTAAATTCAGGTTTTTGGCTACTACTGCTATAAGGCCTATTTCCCAAGTTTTTACAAAATCCTGTAGTCCGGCTTCAACTTTATTGTTATCCAAATAATGAAAGCTGTGCATGCTATCTCTAAAGAAATAATGCAGAAAACCTTTATTATCTGTCTGGGCTGAATTAAGTTGTAGATTTTGTAATCGAATATGGAGCACCCTAAGGGCAGCTTGCTGCAATTGTAACGCTTCAGATAAGGTGCTTATAACCTTATGGCGGTAAATGCAATTATAGTCTGTTAGCAGTGAAATATTTAGTAGTGATTTAAATTTTGCGTTTGGTGGAATTATAAATACGGGGCATTTCACTTTTGTTATAATCTCCCAAGTATTGCTGCGTTTTTCAATACTGCTTTCTTTTGAAGTGCCTTTGGTTCCAAGTACCATAAAATCAATTTCCTTTTCGGCAACTTGCTTTCGAATGGCTTCCACCAATAATCCCTGTTCATTTATTGCCGAAAAGGTATGAATGGGATTTTTCGCCCAAAGTTTGCAGTTTGTTAGCTGATTTTTGAGGCTGCTTATTTTCCTATTTTTTAGAGGTAAGCTGGATTCATTTTCTTCAGAAATGTGGATTAAATAAAAATTCACTGGAATTTCAGAAAAATAGTCCAAGGCATACCGAATGGCGTTTTCTGAATTTTCCGAAAAATCTGTTGGAATTAAAATATTCATCATTATATCAAGCTTACCCACAAATGTATTTGAATGTGTTTGGGCAGTAAATGATATAAATCAGCTAAAAAAATTGGTGCAAGAGGGAAAAGTAATTTATTCAATTTGGCGAAGGCGGTCCAAGTCTATGATGCGAATATCCCTTCCTTCAATTTCAATTAAGCCATCGCGCTTAAAATCTGATAGCGTCCGTATTAAACTTTCTGTGGCAATGCCCGCGGTGGTTGCAAGGTCACTACGCGAAATTTTTAATGGGGTATCTGGCTTTTTGTTCATTACCTCTACAAATAGCAGAATAGTATTGGCCGTTTTTTTACGTACCGAACTATAGGCCATTTTAACCAATTGTAATTTTATTTCGGAAAGATTATCGCTCAACAAATTCATTAGTTCCAATGAAACATCCTGACTGTTTTTCAAAAGATTTTTTACAGCTTTTTTTGAAACGGCCGCAACTTCCGTTTCTTCAACCGCCGTGGCAGATTCGGTATATGGTATAATATGTTCGAATGATGTAAACCCTAAAAAATCGTCTGCTTTATATAACCCCGTTATAAGTTCTTTGGCGTTTGAATCCATAGTATGGGTTTTAACCACACCTTTCAAAAGAAGAAACATTTTATTGGAATGATCGCCTTCCTTGTAAATAGTTTCGCCTTTTTTGTATTGAAATACTTCGCCTTCGTCGGCAAAATAGTTTTTTAACTGATTTAAATTTTGAAGATTTTCATCTCCTTCTTCAGCCTTTGCCGCCGTACTATCGCGCATCGCCAAAATGGTGGCCTTCGCCAATCTGCTTTCCACCGCGCTAATCAATTCCGATTCCTCAAAAGGTTTGGTTAGGTAATCGTCGGCGCCCATATCCATCCCTTTGCGTATTTCCTTATGCTCCGTTTTGGCCGAGAGGAAAATAAACGGAATATGTTTAGTTTTTTCTTCGGCAGCCATGCTTTCAAGTACACCGTAACCATCTATTTCGGGCATCATTATATCGCAGATAATAATATGGGGGATTTCAGAATTTGCCTTATCAATGCCAATTTTGCCATTTGCTGCCGTACTAACCTTATAGCCTGAAAGTTCCAACAATTCTGCGGTGTTTTCCCTTAGGGCCATGTCGTCCTCTATAAGAAGTATTGTCTTCATCTTAATCTGTTTATTGGTTAATAGGAAAGGTAATGGTAAACTTGCTTCCCTTGCCTTCCTCACTCTCAAAGCAAATGGTGCCGTTTAGATTTTCCAGATGGCTTTTTACTATGTTTAAGCCTATCCCGGTACCTTGATCCAAAAGCGCATTTTCTGCCCGAAAATATCTGTTGAAAATAAATTTCTGCTCCTTCTTCGGAATACCCATGCCTTGGTCGATTATTGCAATACTCAAAAACTCGTTTTTAGGCGTAACTACAACATCAATTTGGGTGAATTCAGGGGAATATTTTATGGCATTGTTGATTAAATTGGTAAGCGAAAGTTCCAAAATCTTTTCATCAAAATTTACTGTAATATCATCAATATTGTTGGGGTAACTAATGCGTTGCCCATCTTTTAAGAGCATGTTCGAATTATAGATTACTTCATTAATTACCTTGCTCAATGGGAAAGCAGCAAATTTATAAGTGGCCTTTCCAGATTCAAGACGTTCTATTGAAAGGAAGTCGTTTAAAATATTGTTTAGGAATTTAACCTTACTCTGTATGGTTTTTAAATGCTTATCGCGTTTGTCCTGTTGCTCCGTTTCGGTGTATTTTCCGGCCAAGGTAGCCGAAGTTAATATTCCACTTAAAGGTGTTTTAAATTCGTGCGAGACCAAGGACAAAAACTTCGTTTTAAGCTCGTTCAGCTCCCGCTCCTTCCGTAACGATTCTTTTATTTTATTTTCTGCCTCCTGTCTTTTTTGTACTTCTTCCTTTAATTCGTTTACTGTTTGCCGCAAGGCTTGGGTGCGGGTCTCTATTTTTTGCTCCAATTGGGTATTCAGTTCAAGTATTTGGAGTTCATGGTTTTTCCGAACCGTAATATCGGTAACCAGCGCCATTACGTATTTAGTGCCGTAAATTTCAAACGGGTTAAGGCCCGCTTCTACCGGAAAGGTGCTTCCATCCTTGCGCCGACCGTAAAGGTCTCGACCGTGGCCCATTTGCCGCGGGTCACTTTTCTCCATAAACTGATCTACTTTTTTATGGTGGTGGCCGTGATATTTTTGTGGAATCAAAATATTGAGGTTTTCACCCAAAAGCTCCCCAGGCTCGTACCCAAACATTCTATCTGCAGCTTCGTTGGAAGTAACAATTTCCTGCGCCGGATTAACAATAACAATACCTTCCGAAATGGACTCGGACAGAATTTTAAAAATATTGCCTTTTTTTTCCTCGAATACCTCCATCTTCCAAAAGTAACCAATTTAAACAGTTTTTATTGAACTGATCTTTATCATAATTTTTGAAGAGAAAACAATTTAGATTTACATTCTAAAAATTAAGGAATTATGGAAAATATAAGCACTCCCCAATTGTTGTTCTATCAAAAAATGGGCGAACTATTTTACGCCATTGCCGCGGCAGATAACGTTGTGCGAAAGGCAGAATTTAGCGCCTTAAAAAATATTGTTGCCGAAGAATGGAAAGATCTTGATAAGTATGAAGATGCCTTCCATACCGATGCGGCTTACCAAATTGAAGTGGTGTTTGATTGGTTTGATTATGAGCAGTTGGATGCACAGGACTGTTTCGACAGTTTCGCCGAATATAAAAAGGAAAATCCAAAACTTTTCACACCCAAACGAAACGCTTTAATCTGGGAAACAGCCGAAGCAATAGCAAACGCCTTTGCGGGTAAAAACAAAAGTGAGGTAATTATGCTTGCCAAATTAAAGATGCTTTTAAAAAATTAATAAAACTTAAATACAGTTTGTTTTTTTCGCTATTGTTCTTTCGCTATTTTTATAAATCTAAATAAAACCACATGAAATTTTATCTGTCACTTTTACTTCTTTTCACCTTACTGGCGTATAAAAACGATCCTAAAAATGAAGAAGTTGATACTTCCATTTCGCCCAGTAATCAGGAAGAAATTACCGATTCGCTTCAGGTTTCAGATAAAGATTTAGAGAAGAAATTACAAACGTTCGATTTAAAACGGAAGGAACTAATTGAAAAAAACGATTCAAAGGCGGAACTTGAAAAAATGCTG
>CAXBDO010000156.1:0-6100 GCA_963974165.1 uncultured Aequorivita sp. | reverse complement strand
AGTGTTTTGAATGTGATTAAAAGCTGGGTGTAGAGCCATTGTACTAATTAAATTATCAAATTACTCGCCATATCGTTATCTTGCACGCTATTATTTAATAAACCGTTACTATGAAATTACTACGCCTTCTCTTTATCTTTTTATCTATCCCTTTATTTGCCCAACAAGGCGGTATGTGGATCCCTTCACTTTTGGAAGGAATGAATGAATCTGAAATGAAAAACCTCGGTATGAAAATGACTGCCAAGGATATTTATGATGTAAACAATGCCAGCCTAAAGGATGCTGTGCCCCACTTTAACGGTGGCTGTACCTCTGAAGTTATTAGCAATAAAGGGCTTTTGCTTACCAACCACCACTGTGGGTATTCGCAAATACAGAGCCATTCATCCTTAGAAAATGACTATTTGCAGGATGGATTTTGGGCAATGAGCTTACAGGAAGAACTTCCAAACCCGGGCGTTACCGCTACCTTTATTGTAAAAATTGAAGACGTAACCCCCCAAGTTATGGCGGGCGTTACCGCGGCAATGAATGAAGCCGACAAACAAAAAAAGATAGAGGAAAATATTGCGAGCACTGTACAAAATTCGCCAAAGGAATCTTGGCAGGAAAACCGCGTTCGTACTTTTTATGAAGGCAACCAATATATGCTTTTTGTGGTAGAGACATTTAAAGATATCCGCTTGGTAGGGGCACCGCCATCATCTATCGGGAAATTTGGAAGCGATACAGACAATTGGATCTGGCCTCGCCACACTGGCGATTTCTCACTCTTCAGAATTTATGCCGATAAAAATAACCGTCCCGCAGAATATGCTGCAGACAACGTACCTTATACCCCAAAGCACTTTCTGCCTATTTCATTAGATGGGGTTGCAGAAAACGATTTTACCTTGGTGTTTGGATACCCAGGAACTACCGATGAATATTTACCATCAATCGCTATCGAGCAGGTTATTAACACTGTAAACCCTGCCCGTATCGCCATTCGCGATGCCGCTCTGGCCATACAAGATAAGTATATGCGCGCAGACCAACAGATTAAAATTCAGTATGCCTCCAAATTTGCACGTATTGCCAACTATTGGAAAAAATGGAAAGGCGAAACCCTGGGACTTAAAAAATCGGATGCCGTGGGTATTAAAAAGAAACAGGAAAACGATCTTATTGCGCAAATCAATAAAAAAGGAAAGCAACAGGAATACGGACAACTACTGCCAAAATTCAATCAGTATTATACCGAAATTGAACCCTACACCCTAGCCCGCGAGTACTTTCTTGAAACGGTGCTTCGAAATGTTGAATTGCTTCGCACCGGGTATCAAGCCTATCAATTAAAGCAGGTTTATGAGAACAAAGGCGCACAATCGTTCGAAGACAGACGTAATAATATGGTTGAAAGACTGGAAGGCCAATACAAAGATTATAGCAATAAAGTAGACAAAGAAGTTTTTGAAGCCCTTATTGCTCTATACGCCAAGGGGGTGCAGGAGCAATTTCTGCCTGCTTCATTTAAGGATTTGAATGCGCAACAATTAACCAACGATGTTTATACAAATTCTGCTTTTGTAGATTATGCTTCGTTTAAAAAATTATTGGAAGGCGATGCCGAAACCGTTATATCAAAATTGAATAACGACCCCGGGTTTAAGGTAGTGCAGCAAATGGCAGATGCTTATTTTGAAAAGGTAGCGCCTAAATATGAAGAGTTGGAACTGAACATTTCTGGCTTGCAGCGCGATTATATGAAAGCAATGCTTGAATTAAGTCCGAAGGATGCGCGAATTTTTCCAAATGCGAACAGCACACTTAGAGTAACCTACGGGAAGGTAGCTGGCTATTCTCCTGCCGATGCTATTTATTATGAACCCGTAACCAACCTTGAAGGGGTAATGCAGAAATATGTGCCAGGCGATTATGAATTTGACGTACCGCAGAAGCTAATCGATTTATATGAAACTAAAGATTACGGTCCTTATGCCGAAAATGGAAAAATGCCAGTAAACTTTATTGGAACCAACCATACTACTGGCGGTAATAGCGGCAGCCCTGCAATAGATGCCCATGGAAATTTAATAGGTCTTAACTTCGACCGTGTTTGGGAAGGTACTATGAGCGATTACTACTACGACCCTGCCCTATCTCGAAACATTATGGTAGATATTCGCTATGTGCTATTTATAGTAGATAAATATGCAGGCGCCACCAATCTGATTGAAGAAATGAAATTGGTGCACCCTAAAAAGGATGCGAAAACATCAAAAAAGAAGAAATAATATAAATTTCAATTGAAGCCGTTTGGCGACAACGGAAATTAAAAAACCACGAATACACGAATAACTACTATTCGTGTATTCGTGGTTTTAAGTTTTATACAATTATTTTAAACCCCTAGCCTTTAGCATAGGTTCAATTTTAGGGTCGCTTCCGCGCCAGTCTTTATACATTTTTTCAAGTTCCAAAGTATTTCCTCTAGAAAGTACCATATCGCGGATGCGCTGGCCATTTTCACGAGTAAGGCCACCATTGTTCTCAAACCAATTGAAGGCATCGTGATGCAGCATTTCTGTCCAAGAATATGAATAGTATCCTGCAGCGTATCCGCCCGCAAATATGTGCGAGAAATAGGTAGATCTATATCTTGGCGGTATAGCGTGCACTACGTCTAATTTAGTGCGGTTTAACGCCTCTTTTTCAAAAGCAGTTACATCTTCTATTTTTTTATCGGAAGTAAGGGTATGCCATTGCATATCGAGATTAGAGCCAGCCAAATTTTCAGTAAGGCTATAGCCTTGGTTAAAGGTGCCGGAGTTTTTGATCTTATCTATCAATGCCTGCGGAATCTGCTCCCCAGTTTTATAATGAAGCGCATAGTTTTTCAATATTTCAGGATACAGGGCCCAATTCTCATTAAATTGTGAAGGGAATTCCACAAAATCGCGTGCTACTGCTGTACCCGATAATGAAGGATATTGCTGGTTAGCGAAAAAGCCGTGTAGCGCATGACCGAATTCGTGAAACATAGTTTCCACTTCGTCATAAGTAAGCAAGGCCGCTTCGCCGTTGGCGGGTTTAGGGTAGTTGCACACATTGTAGATTACCGGTTTTTTGTTGTACAGTTTAGATTGTTCAACAAAATTAGACATCCACGCGCCTCCGCTTTTACTAGGGCGGGCGTAAAAATCGGCATAGAAAAGCCCCAAGGCATCGCCATTTTCTTCAAAGAGTTCATACACCATTACATCTTCATGGTAGGTAGGAATATCTGTTCTTGATTTGTAGGTTATGCCATATAATTTTTCGGCAGCATAAAACACTCCTTTTTCCAGCACATTTTTTAATTCGAAATATGGTTTGATTTGGTTTTCATCCAAATCATATTTCTCCTTGCGAACCATTTCGGCATAATAATTCCAGTCCCAAGGCTCCAATTTAAAATCTTCGCCTTTGGCCTTAATCATTTTCTGGATTTCATCGGCTTCAGCTTGAGCTTTTGCTGTCGCCGCAGGAATAAGTCCGCTAAAGAATTTATTTACATTTTCTGGAGTTTTCGCCATTGTTTTTTGAAGGCTCCATTCGGCATAATTATTAAACCCTAAAAGTTTTGCTTTTTGTACCCGCACTTGTACCAATTCCTTTATAATATCACGGGTATCAAAAGCGCCTTGGTCTGCCCTGTGTTTTGCAGCCTTAAACAGTTTTTCGCGGCTTGCCCTGTTTTCCATAGATTGCAAAAGCGGTTGTTGGGTGGTATTTTGCAAGGGAACGGTGTACCCCTTGCCATCTTTATTTTGGATAGACTTTAGGTAATCTTCATCTACACCTGCCAATTCTTCTTTGGTAGCAAAAGTTACGGCCCCGGCATTGTTGGCATCTAAAAGGGTTTTGCCGAATTTGGTAGTAAGGGTTGCAATTTTTTCATTGTACTCCTTTAGCTTTTCCTTGTCTTCAGCTGAAAGATTAGCTCCGGCTATTTCAAAATCTTCATAGTATTCTTCCAACAATTTCAAAGATTCGGCGTCCAGGTTGAGTCCGTCTTTATTGTCGTGAAGTTTTTTAAACCGCTGAAATAATTTATCGTTTAAATAAATCATATCGTTTTGGGCAGCGAATTTTGGCGCCATTTCTTCTTCTATTGCTTGTAGGGTTTCATTGGTGTTGGCACCTGCCAAAGCATTAAAAATACCGGCCACCGCTTTCTGTTGCTGTGCCAAGCCTTCCAGAATAGCCGGCTTAAAATGTGCGTCCTTAATTTTTGAAAAATCCGGAGCGCCGTAGGGTAAGGTACTCTCGGTAAGCAATGGGTTTTCGGTGTTGTTCATTGAGTCATTATTTTCGGTAGACTTTTCTTTGGAATTATTGCAGGCTGCTAACAGCAGTACAAGGGCCAAAAAAGGGATTGTTTTTTTCATATTATTATTTTTAAGGGAAGGGTAAAGATACATAATTAGTATACGTTACTATTTGAATGTTACAAACTGAAAACCCCCTCAGCAAATGCCGAAGGGGTTTACAATTAATTTATTTTTTAAGAATTTAATTTTTAACCAAACGCTTAATAGTATTCGAATTTTCACCAATTATTTTAACCACATACACTCCAATTGCCAGGGCCGAAATATCTACCGAAATTTCACCTTGCATATTGCGAAGGTTGGTCTGGTTTACAAGTTTCCCGTTTACATCATAGATCATCATTTTCTCTAGGGAAATATTTGCTTTGCTTACAAGGTTTACCACATTGCCCGCAGGATTTGGATAAAGGGCAAAATTCTCTGCCATTGAAATTTCATTATTACCAAGCACAACTGTGTTGCCATCTAGCGTAACCGCAGTTTGCGCAAGGGCACGACCGTCAAAAGACGCGCCTGTTTGCATAGCGATTTGGGTTTGGCATAATATGTTGCCACTAAAATCTGAATTGGTACCTAGCGTAACCTGCCCTGCAACTTGCCAGAAAATATTAGAAGACTGTGCCCCGCCGGCAAGGGTAATAATTGCGCCGTTGGCGATAATTAAATCTTGGACTATTTCAAATATCCATACATCTGTTGGACTTCCAGCTAGGGTAACTCCGCCTCCTGAAACCAAAACATTGGTACCCCATTTATAAACTCCGGTAACTAAAGTTTTTCCCGTAAGATCGCCAGCATACAATTCGGTAAAATCTGGCGTACGGCCAGCGGCCTCGGTGTAGGCTGTTTCCATATCGCTTACAGCAGTTGTTAACCTGGTGGGTGTAGGTGCGGCATAATCGGAAGCAAATATTTTTCCATCAACCAAAGATGAAGTAGCATATTTACCAGATGAATCCAATATTAAACTAAACCCGGTGATTGCCGTATGGTTTATAGGGCTTACTCCAATATCGCCAACAATATAGGTGGTACCGGTGGCTGAAATGCCGGATTTGGCCAGCACAACATAATTTTCGGCGGTTCCAAGATTAATGGGCGCCGGGGATTGTGATACCGCAATAGCAGGCATCATTATAGCAAGAATGAGGATTATTCCGAGCATACCTCTGAATTTAAAAACATTGGTAAGGGAATTTTGAGTATTGTATTTCATACATTTCTAATTCTCAGGGGAATATATAAGATCTAGATCGATCTAATGTGTCCTGGAAGTAGAAGACCAATGTAGACTATTAAAAGCATAGGGGTAGCCAAGTTATTGCCATGGTACTGCCAAGCTTTAGCCAAAAAGCAGAATATAGCGTATAAAACGAGGCTAACTATATGGTATTGGCATGTCACAACTAAAAATATGTTAAGGCAAAGTTCGTCAGTAATAGAAAGAGGGAAGTATAAATTAGAGATTTTTAAAGATTCACTTAAATATCTTCAATAAAAAACCCCCTCAGCATAAGCTGAAGGGGTTCTCCTTTTTTGGTTGGTTATTTGGTGATTATTTTTTAATCAAACGCTTTACAGTGCTTGCTTTTTCACCAATAATCTGTACCATATAAACGCCAGATGCAAGAGATGATACATCTACCGCTTTTTCACCTTGCATAGTGCGAAGGTTAGTCTGGTTAACTAGTTTTCCGTTTATATCATAGATCATCATTTTCTCTAGGGCGATGTTGGTCTTG
>CAXBDO010000155.1:0-6142 GCA_963974165.1 uncultured Aequorivita sp. | reverse complement strand
CAAAGTTATGGCGAAAAGGCTTACGATCTTTGTTTAGAAATTTTCCTAAGCGATGAACTTTCGGCCGAAGAATCGCGGGCAAAGTTAATGATGGCTTCGTGGCACGGCGGTATGAGTATTGCCTATTCACAAGTTGGGGTTGCCCACGCTATGAGTTATGGTCTTGGGTATGTATTGGGCACCAAACACGGGGTTGGTAATTGTATCGTGTTCCAACATTTGGAAGAATTTTACCCAAAAGATGTGGCCATTTTCAAACAAATGGTCGCAAAACAAGGTGTAGAAATCCCGCAAGGAATTTGTAAAAACCTTTCAGAAGAACAAATGGAAACAATGATTTCTGTTGCTTTGGGGATGGTCCCTCTTTGGGAAAACGCCATTGGAAAGGATTGGGAAAAAGTTATAACTCCTCAAAAGCTAAAAGATCTTTATTTAAAGATGTAGGCAACCCTTGAAACCACTATGGGCTTAACTAAATTTGTTTTTGAAAAATTAATGGGTTGGAAAATTGTCGGCACTTTTAATCCTTCAATTAAAAAGGCCGTAATTATCGTGGTGCCACACACCAGTTGGCACGATTTCTATCTTGGGCTTTTCACCAGAAGAATAACAAACGTTCCAATAAATTATATAGCGAAAAAGGAACTTTTTAAATGGCCTTTTGGTTGGTATTTTAGATGGACCGGCGGGGTACAGCTTGATAGAACCCCCGGGCAAAATAAGGTAGATGCCATTGCGGAAATGTTTAATAAAAAAGAAGAATTCCGTTTAGCTTTATCGCCCGAAGGCACGCGTAAAAAAGTTGAAGTCTGGAAAACTGGCTATTACTACATTGCTATGAAAGCCAACGTACCTATACTATGTGTAGCTTTCGATTATTCAAAAAAAGCTATAATTATTGATAAGCCATTTTACCCTTCAGGAAATATAGAAGACGACACACTTAAAATGCGGCAATTTTTTAAAAACACCGTTGGAAAGAACAAACATTATTCCTAAACTTATATATGTTAAATAGTTAGCTGTAATAGACAACCTAATAAACTGATAATCAAGTAAGTGTTGTTAAAAATTAGTTAAGTAGTGTGAAATTTAATTATATGTGAATTCTAAGTACTAAATATGTATAAAAAATAATATTGCTATGAAAAGAATTAAATACTTACTTCCAGTGTTGCTATTAGGAATTACCGTTATTTCCTGTAGCACTGAAGACGACAACGGCAATGGGGAACCTTTGCCAAATCCAGTTTTCGCCAATCTTTTTGCTACAAGTAATACAAACAACTCCATCTTATCATTTGATTTTACCGCGAACGGAGTTGATCTAAGATCGTTTACTACAAGTTCGGCGGATAATGAAGGAATCTATTACGATGCAGACGAAGATGAGTTGTCTGTAAATTCTCGTTCGCAATCTGCTATTAACACCTATGCAAATATAGACGGATCCGCAACGGGTACAGCTATAACACCGTTTCAATCTAGCAGTTCCGTATTGGATAGCCCTCGCGATCTTGTTGTAAAAGACAATTTCTATATTGTTTCAGATAATGGCGATGTAGATGGAGACCCCAATACAGATGATGGTAGAATTTTTATTTTCACCCGCGATGCAAATGGCTATACGCTGCGCAATACCGTATTCGTTAGGTATGCAGTTTGGGGAATACAGTTAATTGGTGATGATTTATATACGGTTGTTGATAAAACTGCAGATGTGGCCGTTCTCAAGAACTTTTTAACGTCTTTTACGGCAGATACTACTGCTACGCCCAATAAAAGAATTACTATTGAAGGGATAACCCGTACCCACGGAATTGCCGAGGATGATGGTTTCGTTATCCTTACTGATATTGGTGATGCGGCCAATGAAAGCGACGGAGGTTTTCATTATATAAACAATTTTGTTTCAAAATTTAATGCCACACCTAATGGCGGTACTCTAGCATTTGCTGGCAATCAGGTAAGGGTTTCAGGTTCTTTAACCGGTCTTGGAAATCCGGTATCAGTAGAATATGAACACTCAGACAATACCGTATTTATTGCAGAGCGCGCCAATGATGGAGGTAAAGTTTTATTCTTTTATAATATACAGGCAGGGGGCAATCTCGCACCTAGTTTAAGTACTACGTTTCCGGGCGCATCTTCTCTCTATTATATAGACAGATAGAAAAAGCATTTTAATAAAAAAGCCACCCGTAAAAGGTGGCTTTTTTTATCTCTGAAAAGATTTTATTCTTCAGAAGATTCTTCCATAGTGTGGTAAACATACTGTACGTCGTCATCTTCCTCAATTTTCTCCAATAATTTGTCCACATCTGCAGCCTGTTCCTCGGTAAGTTTTTTGGTAACCTGTGGAATACGCTCAAAACCGGAGGAGAGGATTTCAATTTTATTTTCTTCCAAATAAGACTGAATTGCCCCAAAACTTTCAAAAGGCCCGTAAATTAGAATTCCGTCCTCATCTTCAAAAATTTCGTCAACGCCGTGGTCAATAAGTTCCAGCTCCAGTTCTTCAATATCCAATCCTTCTGGATTGATCCTGAAATTACAGGTATGGTCGAACATAAATGCCACCGAACCTGAAGTACCCAAACTTCCATCGCATTTATTGAAATAACTGCGAATATTTGCAACGGTACGTGTATTGTTATCTGTTGCGGTTTCAATTAAAATGGCAATGCCGTGGGGCGCGTAGCCTTCAAAAAGCACCTCTTTATAATCACCAAGACTTTTATCGCTTGCGCGCTTTATAGCACGATCTACGGTATCTTTGGGCATGTTAACCGCCTTGGCATTTTGCATTACCGCCCGCAACCTAGAATTGGCATCGGGATCTGGACCTCCTTCCTTAACGGCCATTACAATGTCTTTACCAATACGCGTAAAAGCTTTGGACATTGCAGACCATCGCTTCATTTTTCTTGCTTTTCTAAATTCGAAAGCTCTTCCCATATTATTGTATATTACTATTATTTATTTTTAAAAAGAAAGGACCAAATATAAAATTCAAAATTACAAGCACCAAATTCCAACCGCTAAATATCAAGCGGATATTCTTCAAAAAATTGATAAATATTTTGGAAGTGGAATGACGTAATTTTCAATCTGAATTAATTTATCCAATTAAATCGTCAATGATCTTTGCAAGCTGAAAATCCTTTTCTGTAACGCCATCGGCATCGTGGGTAGAAAGATAGATTTCCAAGGAGTTATAAACATTGCTCCACTCTGGGTGATGTTGCAATTTTTCTGCTTCAAAGGCAATTCTTGTCATGGCCGAAAAGGCTTCCTTAAAATCCTCGAATTCAAAAATGGTATGAAGGGCACCTTCATGATAATCCCAACCTTCAAACTCTTGCAATTTTTCATTAATCTGTTTTTCTGATAATGCTTTCATCTGTATTTCTTTTATTTAATAGATATAATTTCCTCGTTTAAGCTACACTCTTCAATAACTTGTGCCACAGTAATTTGATGTGAAATTGGCAGTTTATTTTCTTTGGGAAGAATGGCGTTGTAAGTATCTTCATTACTGCTAAACACACTTTTAAAGATAGGCATTTTATCGCCAATCTTGGAAGCGATTTCCTTGAAAAGATCTTCGTGGTGAACCATATCATTACTGGCTAAATGAAAAATACCAACCAAAGATTGATTGATTATATAATGAACCTGTTGGCTCAATTTAGCCATAGTAGTTGTGCTGATAACCAGGTTTGGAAAAACCTCAAAAGTTGCTTGATGGCGAATGCATTGGCGTAAGTGAAGTATTTGTGGCGAATTGATCCCCAATACCAATGGCAGCCTCAAAATAGCAGTTTGGTGTGGTATACTTTCCAACAGCATTTTTTCCATTGAAATATGGAATCTACCAATAGCATTCTGTGCCAAAGGCAAATCGTTTTCATAAGAAGCATGTTTGAATTTACCACTAAAGACTTCCGAAGAAGAAATGTAAAGCACCTTGCACTTAGAATTTAGCGTGGCGTAATTTACAATTTGTTGGTGCGCGGCAAGCTGGCAATTAAATTCGCCACTTATGGCAGAAATAATAAGACTTGGCTGAATTTTATGAAGCAACAAAAACATGGAGTCTTCCTCCACACAATATTTATGAAAAACTTGGTTATGGGAAAAATTGCCATGTTGTTGGCAATAGGTACAATGCACTTCGAAATAGGAGAGTAGTTCTTTATAGATGGCGTTGCCTATAAAACCGCTTCCTCCTAAAATTAATATGCGTTGTTTTTCCAATTTCTTCATCATTAAACGGCAGCACGAAAACTTTTAAAATATAGACAACTTTGTCTTTGTTGTAAACTGCTCCAATGTTTTCATTCCCAAATATGAATTTCCTTGCAGATTAAGAGCTGGAGCCCAAGTAGCAATTGTAAAGCAATGCGGCAAAAGTGCAACAATGCCACCACCAACGCCACTCTTGCCTGGCAAGCCCACCTCAAAGGCAAATTCCCCAGCTTCATCATAAAAACCGCAGGTAAGCATAATTGCGTTAATTCGCTTTACTTGGCTGGCAGTTAAATGCTGGATATTTTGGATACACCTTCCTTTATTAGCGTAAACGAAAAAGGCGTTTGTAAGTTGTCTACAATCCATCATGATGGAACATTGGTGGAAATAAAAATCCAATACATCTTCCACATTATTCTCAAGATTGCCATACGCCTTCAATAAATTGGCCGCGGCGTAATTATTATAGCCAGTCAATCTTTCAGATTCGGCTACTTTTTCATCGTAACAGATGGTATCGTCGTGCGCCAATTTGCGAACGAAATCTAGAAACTCTTCCTTAGGGTTTTTTAATTGGGAAATTAAAATATCTGCAATTACAATTGCTCCCGAATTAATCAACGGATTTCGGGGTATTCCGTCTTCCAATTCCAAAAGGGAAAGATGATTGAATGGGTTGCCCGAAGGTTCTACGTCCATACGGGTCCACAAATCGTTGCCCATCAATTGAAAGGCTTTGGTTAGCGATAGTACCTTGGAAATACTTTGAATCGATAATTTTTCGGAAGCATTACCAACTGAAAAATTTTCACCCGTAATTAATTGCAGATGGATACCAAATTTATCTTTTGGCACATTCGCCAATTCAGGGATGTAAGCTGCAACTTCCCCTTTATTTTCAGCCTGTCTGAGCGATTCGTGAATTTCTTCTAATATGGCCTGATAGTCTAGCATTACCCTTTGTAAAACGGGGTTTTTACCACTACGGCAGCTATGGGCTTATTTCTAATTTGAATAAAAATCTCAGTGCCTGGGGCGCTGTTTTCTACAGTAACATAGCCAAGACCGATTGCCTTGTTCAATGAAGGTGCCATTGTACCGCTGGTTACAATTCCAATAATATTACCATCCTTATCCGTAATTTCATAATCGTGGCGCGGAATGCCGCGTTCGGTAAGTTCAAAACCTACAAGTTTTCTTTTTACGCCTTCTTCTTTTTGTTTTTTCAGATTGTCAGAATTTACAAAATCCTTGGTAAATTTTGTAATCCAGCCCAAGCCCGCTTCAAGAGGAGATGTAGTTTCACTAATATCGTTTCCGTAAAGGCAATAACCCATTTCTAAACGTAAGGTATCACGCGCTGCAAGGCCAATTGGCTTAATGCCAAATTCCTTTCCGGCCTCCATCACTCTGTTCCAAACTTGCTCTACTTCACTGTTTTTACAATAAATTTCGAATCCGCCGCTACCAGTGTAGCCCGTGGCACTTATAATTACGTGTTCGATTCCCGCAAATTCGGCAACTTCAAAATGATAGAATTTTATGGCACTTAAATCTACGGAAGTCAATGACTGCATCGCCTCAATAGCTTTTGGACCTTGAATGGCAAGTAGCGAATAATCATCAGATAGGTTGCGCATTTCGGCCCCCATAGTATTTTGTTTTGAGATCCATTCCCAATCCTTATCAATATTTGACGCATTTACAACCAATAACCATTTTTCATCTTCAATGCGGTAAATAATTAAATCGTCCACAATTCCGCCGGTTTCGTTTGGAAGGCAATTGTATTGCGCCTGCCCAACCACAACCTTGGAAGCATCATTGCTGCACACTTTTTGAATCAATTCCAGGGCATTTGGGCCGCTAACTAAAAATTCGCCCATGT
>CAXBDO010000154.1:0-6145 GCA_963974165.1 uncultured Aequorivita sp. | reverse complement strand
GTGCTGAACACATTGTAGAACGTGTAATGCACGAAAACGCTATGGAATTTATAAAAAGGAATTATTAAAAATTGGTAGCCTTTTGCTTCCTTAAAGCCTGCTCATAAAGATTTTCATACTGAGGCACAATCTTTTTGGTATCGTAAACCATAGCCGCTTCTATCGCCTGTTTTTTAAATTGTTCTAGGGTTTCATCTGTAGCCAGAATTTTTAGCGCATTTTCAGCCATTTCCTCTACATTGCCAACATCGCTTAAATATCCACTAAAACCTTGGATGTTCACCTCAGGCAAACCACCAGAGTTACTGGAAATTACCGGTACGCCGCAGGCCATTGCTTCCAATGCCGCCAAACCAAAACTTTCTTTTTCCGAAGGAAGTATAAACAAATCCGTAAAACATAGAATTTTATCCACTTCATTACTATTACCCAGAAACAGTACTTTTTCCTCTATCCCCAGTTTTTGACAAAGTTTTTCACTTGCCTCCCTTTCTGGGCCTTCGCCAACAATAATCAATTTTGCTGGAATTTTTTTCTGTACACGATAAAAAACTTCAATAACATCGGTTACACGTTTCACTGGCCGTAAATTACTGATGTGCGTAATGATACGTTCGTTTTTCGCGGCCATCATATCGCGCTGGCAATCTGTATATGGATTTGCTTTCTTGGGGATATCTATGAAATTGGGAACTACGTGTATTTCCTTTTTAATATCGAAAAGATGAAGTGTATCTTCCTTTAAACTGTTGGAAACAGAAGTTACCACATCGCTATTGTTGATGCTGAAGGTAACTGCGGGTTTATAGAATGGATGGTTGCCCACTAAAGTTATATCGGTTCCGTGGAGCGTTGTAACCATGGGAATAAAGATATTTTCCTCGGCCAGCATTTTTTTAGCCATATAGCCCGCATATGCGTGCGGAATAGCATAGTGCACGTGAAGCATCTCTATCTTGTGAAGCTTCACCATATCTACCAATTTGCTGGACAGCGCAAGTTCATATGGCTGATAATGAAATAAGGGATAAACAGGAACCGAAACCTCGTGAAAATGAATGTTTTTAGATAGCAATTCCAAACGTACGGGCTGCTTATAGGTAATAAAATGAATTTCATGTCCACGTTCGGCAAGTTCCAAGCCCAGTTCTGTGGCCACTACCCCGCTCCCCCCGAAGGTTGGATAACATACTATTGCTATTTTCATTTTGTTAGTTTCTAGTTCAAGGTATCAGTTTATAGCGTGTTTCCCAAGTTACATTAATCAATAATCGATTGCATCGTAAATGGCTTCTTGGATCTTGCTTCGCAGGTCGCTCCTAATCAATTTGCGGTTTTCCGCATCGGGAAAAGTTCTGTTCGATAAAAATACATATACTATTTCTTCTTCAGGATCTGCCCATGCCAAGGTTCCCGTAAATCCACTATGGCCAAAGCTGGTCATGGAAACACATCCACAAGTAGGTCCTGAGGTTCCCAATTGCGGCTTGTCAAATCCAACGCCTCTTCGCACATTTTTATCGCAGTAATAACAGGTATTGAACATATCCAATACATCAGGATCAAAATAGCGTTTGCCACCGTAAAATCCTTTCCAAAGATACATTTGCATAATTTTGGCCACATCGTTAGCATTGCTGAACAACCCAGCGTGACCACTAACGCCGCCAAGCATTGCTGCGCCTTGGTCGTGCACATAACCTTGAACCTTCTGTTTTCTAAAAACATCGTCCTGTTCCGTAGGCGGAATATTGTCTTTGGAAAATTTAGACAAGGGTTGATAGGTGGTGTAATTTGCGCCCAATGACTCATAAATATTATCCTGCACCAAAAGTTCCATTGGCTTTTCAAACTTTCGCTCGAAATATTGTTTTAAAATATAATAGGGCAAATCGCTGTATTTGTACTCTAATTGCGGATTAAGATCGCTTTCGCGTATTGTTTTAAAAATAGTATCCATATAATCCCTGCGCATATATAGATTTTCTGCCACTTCCACATTAAAATCCTTTGCCGGTACGGTTGAATAATATTCTGAAGAAATACCTGTCTTGGCTGCATTAAAAGTATGGCGATAGAAAGGAATCCAGGCTTTTAGACGGGCGTAATGCGAAAGCATCTGCTTAAGGGTAATATTCGCTTTGTTTGAATTTTTATATTCCGGCAACATCTCGGAAAGCTTGGTATTCATTGTTAGCTCCTTCTTATCTACAAGCTGCATCACTATGGGTAATGAGGCGAGAATTTTTGTTAGTGAAGCCAAATCGTACATAGTAGTATCCTTTACTTCCCTTTTTTTGTCGTATTCGTGATGGCCAAAACTTTTCTGATAAATAACTTTGCCCTTGCGCGCCACTAAGATTTGGGCGCCAGGAAACATTCCTTGACGGATTCCCAATTTTGCGAGAGAATCTATTTTGTTCAATTTATAGCTATTTACGCCTACACTTTCGGGGGTTCCGTATTCTAATCGGCGTAGCGATTTGGTTTTGTAAATGGTATTAAGCGGAAAATCTTTCCCTAGTGAAACCGGCAATTTTCCATTGGCTTCCCGTGCTCCAAAAATTAATTGGGCCGAAAGTTTTTGTCCAATCTCGCTGTTTTGGTAAGACATTACAATCCCTTCAAAATTAGCAGTCGTTCTTAAATCCAACATAGCATAAGGCCTTGCAAAAACATCTAAGATAACCGTATTGGTTCGCGCAATTTCATATAGCCAGACCAATTCATTTTCAGAAAACTCAAATTTCTTCCATGGGTTGTCGTTGCTTTTATGAAAGCCAATAATTACATAATTGTAATTCTTTAGTTTTTGGATATAATCATCTAAACTGTTTGCTTTAACCCAATCTACTTCCCCATATTTTTTTAATTCATTTAGGAAAACTTCGCCAGAGTCATCGCCAAAATTGACATAAGCTATTTTCTTCTGCTGCAAATCCTTTATAGGAAGAATGGCGCGGTCGTTTTTGATAACAGTTAGCGCATTTTCCATCGCTTCCTCGTAAAGCGCGTCGTCATTGACGGTATTTAAATCCGCTACCAAATAGGTGCTGTTCACGGGTTTATATTTATGTAACCCAACTTTGTATTTGGCATAAAGAATTTTCTTCACCGAATATGACAGACGTTTTTCAGTAATAACGCCATCATTGTAGGCCTTAACCAGATAATTCATTGCCTCTGGAACATTTTCAGGAATCAATAATACATCGTTTCCTGCTAGAAATGCTGCCAGTTCTATTTCGCCCGGATTTTTAAAATTTGAAGCGCCCTTCATATTTAACGCATCGGTAAAAATTAGGCCGTTAAAACCTAGCTCGCCCTTTAACAGGTCTGTTACAATTTTTGAGGAAAGGGATGAAGGGTAATTCATCTGGATTTCCAAGGCGGGAACATTCAAATGCGCCACCATTACGCTATTTAGGCCTTCATTAATTAATTTCTTATAAGGGTATAGTTCCAAAGTATCTAACCGTTCTTTGGAAAAATCGATTGTGGGCAATACTTTGTGGCTGTCCATATCGGTATCGCCATGGCCCGGAAAGTGTTTTGCGCTTCCCATAATACCCGCGCTTTGCATTCCCTTCATAAAGGCAATGGCTTTGTCGGTTACGTTCTCTTTGTCTTCACCAAATGAACGGTTACCGATTATAGGATTTTTGGGATTAGTATTTATATCTACAACTGGCGCAAAATTAATGTGGACGCCCAATCGTTTGGACTGTTCGCCAATTCTTCGGCCAATTTTTTCAACAATTTTGTTATCGGTAATTGCACCCAAGGTCATATTCCATGGAAAGGCGTAGGTAGAGTCCAAACGCATTGCCAAACCCTACTCTGCGTCCATCCCCACCATTAATGGGGTTTTTGCAAGTGCTTGAAATTCATTGTTTAATTTGGCTTGGCGAACCGGACCACCTTTTGAAAATATTACACCACCAATGTGGTAATTTTTAATTAGGTCTTTTATTTTATCGGTTTTGGTTTCTGGGTCGCTAGAGAAGATATCGACCATAAAAAGTTGGCCCATTTTTTCTTCCAAAGTCATATTATCGAAAAGGCTGTCTACCCACTTTCGCTGATTTTGAAAATCATTTTTAACTATTAATGGGTTTCTATCTTGGGCAATTGCCGCAAAGGATAAAAACGCCAAAATAAATGTGAACCCTAATTTTTTCATATATAAATATCTTTTTTAGGATAAAAATCTATTGTGCCAGCTTTCGTGTGCGGGTACTTCCCAGTTTTCAAGATATTCGGCTTTGGTATTTACAAGATTATTAAATACAACAGTATTTTTTGAAACAGATTTATCCTTGGCCATTTTTCTAAAATCTGCCAGGGTTTTATAAGCAATATACTCGCCTGAATAAAATGTTACATTCATCTTATCGAGCAGGTCTACATCAAATCTTTCTTGAAGTGACTGGATAAAATGTACTGAGGCATCTATACTACAGCCCGATGCCGAAGCATTTTCCTGGTTTAGCCCGATTACAATAAAACGGTTATATTTTATCTCAACAGCAGCTTCAAGATCGGCACCGTGTGCAGTCCATTTAGCTAAAAAATCGTTTGAGAGTTCTATAATTTCAGCAACTTCAGTATCGCTTAATTTTCTATTGGCCTGATAAACCCAAATTCTTGAATCATCTGGCAAGTTTTTAAATTCTGTAAGCATTTTGGAATTTTTCTTTCTAGTTCATTTGCCAAGAAGCCTATAGCAAAAGGTACTCTTGGCGGCAATTTTATAAATCTTCTGCGTTTGCAATCATTTCTGCAACATCCATTACTTGCACGCTATCTTCCGCGTTTTTGGCTTTAACCCCATCGGTCATCATAACCATACAAAACGGGCAGCCCGTGGCAATAATATTGGCAGATGTTTCCATAGCTTGTTCTGTTCGCGCCACGTTTACGTCCTTATTTCCTGGTTCGGGTTCCTTAAACATCTGGGCACCACCGGCGCCACAACACATTCCGCGCTTTTTGTTACGCTTCATTTCCAAGATTTCTACATCCAATTTCTCTAGCAAATTTCTTGGAGCTTCGTATTCGCCATTGGCCCGTCCTAAATAACATGGATCGTGGAAAGTTATTTTCTTTCCTTTAAATTTTCCGCCTTCTACTTTCAATCTACCTTCTTCCAGTAAAGATTTCAAAAATTGGGTATGGTGCATTATTTCGTACTTCCCGCCAAGTTCGGGATATTCGTTCCCGATGGTATTAAAACAGTGCGGACACGCAGTTACTATTTTTTGTATACCATAGCCATTCAATACCTCAATATTTGTCATTGCCTGCATCTGGAACAAAAACTCGTTTCCAGCACGCTTTGCGGGATCGCCCGTACAGCTTTCTTCGGTTCCTAAAACGGCAAAATCTATATTTGCTTTATGAAGTAATTTCACAAAGGCTTTGGTAATTTTTTTTGCACGGTCGTCAAAACTCCCTGCGCAACCAACCCAAAATAATACTTCTGGCTGTTTGCCTTGGGCCATATATTCGGCCATCGTGGGGACTTTAATTGCTTCACTCATTATATTGTAGTTTCTGGTTTCAACCCTAGAATGTGCTCAGGGCGAAAATTTATATTTTTCAATTCTTAATCTTCAAAAACTTTTATGGTAACTTCTTTCTCTACCAAATCGGTAAATTTTCCTTTGTAACGGGTTGCTTTTACCAAATGGTTGTCTACCCAATGGTAATTTCCTCCTCGGGGTTTCCCCATTAACAAAGAGTGGTATTTAAATCCGGATTCTTTCAGCCAGGTTTCTGTTACCTCCCGATGCATTTCGGTACGCGAAGTGAAAAAGCATATAATATGCCCCTCATCATACCATTTATTCAAGGTTTTTAGTGCATCTGGAAACGGCTTACAGGTGGCCATTCTTTCGTCTGTAATGGTGCCGTCAATATCGATCAAGTAGTTTTTTATTCCATCAGGCAGAATTGGGCTAATATGTTCGCCGTTTTCTACTTTTTCGTGCAGCATTTTTTCTACTTCTTCTTTCCTCATTCTGTATAAGTTTTAATTCAACAAAGTGAATTAATTACTAATTCTCATCCTTCCAATTCAATCGGTCCATTTGGTTATAGGGCCAAGGTGCGCCATTGTTTTCAATATTGGTCATAGCCACAT
>CAXBDO010000153.1:0-6147 GCA_963974165.1 uncultured Aequorivita sp. | reverse complement strand
CATAAACAGGTGAAAGTAATCTTGCAAGGTTAACTTGGCCACTACCTGCAGCGTCGTCATCAAAAATTGCAGCATTAGTAGGGAAATCTGCCCCACCTGGCATAGCACCTGAACCAAAGGTCCAGTCCTGTGTACCAGTTACAATTACTGTAGACCATCCAGCTGGCATACCCGCGCCTTCAAAATCTTCAGTTTGAGTAAACATTCCAAATCCACCAACACAGAATACTTCAGGAGCTGTAACGTCCTGAACTGTTACTGTAGAAGTACAAGTAGCAGTTCTTCCCGCAGAATCTGTAACAGTCATTGTAACTGTATTTGGACCCACATTAGAACAGTCGAATGAAGACATGCTTAAAGTTCTGGATGCAATAGTACAGTTGTCTGTTGAACCATTATCGATATCGGCAGCTGTTATAGTAGCCATACCTGTAACTGGATCTAGATCTACAGTTATGTCTTGGCACATTGCAACAGGATCTTCGTTATCTATAACTGTTACAACGAAATCGCAAGTAGCAGTGTTTCCATCGCTATCAGTAACAGACATAGTTACTGTTGTATTTCCAACTGGGAAAGTACTTCCACTAGGAGGAGTTGCAACAATATCGTTAGAGATGTTTCCATCTTCAGTGTCAAAAGCAGCACCCGAGAAGTTAACAACGGCACCACAAGTTCCAGTAGCATTGTTTGCAGTAGTGTTTGCTGGACACGCAATAGTTGGAGGGTTACCTACAACTGGCGATATAGCAAACATTAAACTCCATTCGTTTAAGGTACCACCATCTCCAGATGCACCATCTACGATAGTAAGCACCCAGTTTCCTGCTGGATTTTCGTTATTGAAAGCAGCAAGTGGATTGTTTGGCTTAAATGTTCCTTGCATTGCCCAAGTAGTTGGAGGGTTTGATGTACTAGAAGAAGTAGCACAAACACCAGAAACATTAGTAGCTGCAGCATCATCTAAAACAACATCGATGTTGTTTTGTGAACAGCTTCCAATGTAGTCTAATATAGTAACTGTAGTTCCACTTGGTGATGTTAAGGAAATAACAAGGTCACTAACCCAAGTATGAGCAATATCTAGATCAACATTAAGATCATCTATACTGCCCGAGGCAGGTACATTTAGTGTCGAAGTATACGTTGCACCAGCCCCAGTGCTAATTGGCACATCGGTGGTCTGCGTATAAGTTTGTGCGCTGACCTGCCAACTAAATGTCGACAAAATCAATGCAGATAAAATTAAAAAGGTAATTTTCTTCATAGATTGATAATTTAAATTAATAATTAAGGTTTAAAAAAGTTAAAAGGTCGTTAAAAATACTAGAATTTATTAAGGCAAGCAAATAATTCTTAAAACTATAATTTGGTATATTTAAACACTCTTTCAACGATGCGGGATGAAATTCTTTCCTGCTACTTTTAATTAATTGTCTACAAGATAGTTACTAACTCATTATGAAAACACTCCTTTCAAGTATTTTTTTGTCCTTTATTTTATTTTCCTGTTCGCAATCTTCAAAAAAAACCGAAAACGAAGAGTACACGGCAAGTGCCACTACTTTGTACACTAAAATTACGTCAGAAACTTCCCACCTAAATTTCAGAAATGTATTAAAACAGGATTTGGATTTTAACTTCTTAAACTACCCTTATTTATATACAGGAGCTGGAGTTGCTGTGGGCGATATTGATAATGACGGGTTTGCAGACATTTATCTGGTTTCAAATTTCGGCCCTAATAAGCTTTATAAAAATAAGGGCAATCTTATTTTTGAGGATATAACTACATCTTCCAAGACAGAGGACTATCAAGGATTTTCTACGGGTGTAACTATGTTAGACATCAATAACGACGGCTGGCTGGACATCTATGTTTCCAAAGCGGGCTCATTAAAAGATGACAATGCTAGACGAAATCTTTTATTCGTAAACCAAAAAGATGGCACTTTTAAGGAAGAAGGGCAAAAATGGGGCCTAGACGACCCAGGATATACAACTCAAGTTTACCAATTGGATTATGATAAAGATGGCGATTTAGATTTATATGTAGTAAACTATCGTTATGACTTTGAAAACAACAGCAAGATTAATAGTAAAATACAACGAAATATTGAAGAAACTACCAGCGACCAATTATACCGAAACGATGGCACTACATTTACCAAAGTAACTTCGGAGGCAAAATTAAGCAACAAAACCTGGGGCCTTGCGGCTGCCATTGGGGATTTCAACAATGACGGTTGGGACGATATATATGTTTCCAACGATTTTCTTGAACCCGATGCCATGTACATCAACCAACAGGACGGAACTTTTAAAAATGAAATTAACAGTAGAATTAAGCATATTTCATTTAACAGCATGGGTTCTGATTATGCCGACCTCAACAACGACCTAAATCCAGATTTACTGACGTTAGATATGCTAGCGGAAAATTATGCCCGAAGCAAGCAGAACATGGCTTCCATGAGCACTTCCAACTTTAATGCTATGGTAAATATTGGGTACCACCATGCCTATATGGCAAATTTGCTACACTATAATAACGGTAACGGCAAGTTTCAGGAAACCGCACAATTTAGCGGCATAGTAAAAACCGATTGGAGCTGGGCCCCGCTTATTGCAGATTATGACAATGACGGGCTTAAGGATATTTTTATTTCAAACGGAATTTATAAAGATTACACCAACCAAGATTTTAGGACCGCATTAAAACAAAAAAATGCAAACGGAGAATCTGTAACCTTAGCGGAACTTACAGATATGATGCCCTTTCAAAAGCTCGATAACTATATTTTTAAGAATAACGGCGATCTTACATTTACAAAAACAATAAAAGAATGGGGATTGGAAGATCCATCTTTCTCTAGCGGTGCTGCCTATGCAGATTTAGACAATGATGGCGATCTGGACCTAATAGTAAATAATATTGACGATGAAGTGGGAATATACCGCAACAACGCCAACAATAACTTTTTACAGATAAAACTAAAAGGCCCCAATACAAACTCTTTAGGTATTGGCGCAAAAGTTTATGTGAAAAATGGGGAGAACATACAACTGCAACAGCTACATCTAGCTCGCGGGTTTCAATCATCGGTTCCCGAAATACTACATTTTGGGCTCGGTAAGAATGCGAAGGTTGATGAATTGGTAATTGAGTGGCCCGATGGAAAAATTTCAAAACAAACGGAGGTTTCGGGCAATCAGAAACTGTTTATTGATTATAAAACTGCTGTAGTGGGAACTGTGCCATTCAAAAATCCCAGTTCTAAGAAATATAGTATAGACCCCAGCAGTATTGGAATTGACTATATTCAAAGAGAAAATAATTTTGACGATTTTTCGCTTCAACTTCTTATTCCGCAAAAACAATCGTCCAAAGGAAGCGGGCTCGCCGTAGCCGATGTTAATGGCGATGGTTTAGACGACTTTTTTGTGGGCAATGCTGCTGGCGCAGAAGCTGCGATGTATATTCAGAAAAATAATGGCAGTTTTATAAAATCCAACGAATCTCTTTGGAAAAACAACGCAAAATTTGAAGATGCCAACGCGCTGTTCTTTGATGCCGATGGCGATGGTGATTTAGATCTTTTCGTTGCAAGTGCCGGCTATGAACTTACCGAAAATAGCCCACTTCTACAAGATCGCCTTTTTATAAATGATGGAAGAGGAAATTTCACCTTTAAAAAAGAGGCACTGCCCACTATGTTAGTTTCCAGTAAAAGTGTAGTGGCGGCAGATTATGATGGCGATGGCGATTTGGATTTATTTATTGGCGGTAATGTTGTGCCAAGAAAATATCCCCTTTCCCCCCGTTCCTATCTTCTTAAAAATGAAAATGGAATCTTTAAGGACGCTACCGAAGAAAATCCTTCCCTTAAAGAAATAGGAATGGTTTCCGAAGCAATTTTTACCGATTATGATAATGATAAGGACCTCGACCTTTTGGTTACCGGCGAATGGATGGCCCCTACCATTTTTATGAATAATAATGGAAAGTTCACCTTAACCGAAAATATAAGTGGATTTGAAAACACAGAAGGTTGGTGGTTTACTGCCACGGCGGCAGATTTTGATGCCGATGGCGATATAGATTACGTGTTTGGAAACTTAGGGGGCAATAATAAATTTAAACCTTCCACAGAAAAACCGCTTTACATTTATGCGAAGGATTTTGACAATAACGGTAGCTTCGATGTTGCTTTAAGCAAAATTAATGATGGCAGGCTTGTGCCCGTTCGCGGAAAAGAATGCAGCAGCCAACAAAACCCCTTCCTTTTGGAAAAAATAAAAAGCTATAAAGAATTCTCTACCTTAGATATGGAAGGAATTTACGGCAAGGAAGAGCTTAAGGACGCCTATAGATTAACGAGCCATTCGTTTAAAAGTATGTATGCTGAAAATTTAGGAAACGGTAAATTCAAATTAAAAAAATTGCCAAATGAAGCGCAGCTTGGGCCTACACTCTCCATTGTTGCCAGAGATTTTAATAAGGATGGCCTTTTAGATATTATGGGAGTTGGCGCTATTTATGATGCCGAAGTTGAAACAATTCGTTACGATAGTAATTACGGATATGTATTATTAAACAACGGCAATGGCGGTTTTGATTATTCAAACCAATACTTGCCATTTATAGATAGCGACGCCAAGAATATGAAGCCTATTAAGATTAATGGAAAAGAAATGTATATGGTGGTAAGCAACAATGCCCCTTTACAGATTTTTAATTTTGCTCCCTAATCTAGTTTAAAACGTGGGATTAAGATTCTAAAAAGTAAGGTCTGTACTGCTCTACCCTAAAATCGATAGTTGTTTTTTTGGGGAAATCTGCCTTCATTTTTTTATAGGCTTCCAAACTGCCCACTGCCCTATTTGCCGCACCGGAAGGCGCAATTAACGAAACGGTTTTTACATACCTACCGCTAGTGGGCAATTGAAATTTATGGACTCGCGGAACTTTATTTGAAACCAACTTTAAGGAGATGTTGTAGTCTTTTAAATTTTTTCGGAAGAAATATTCGGGACCATTTTTACTATTCCCTCCAGTAAAAAGTAAGGTTTCTATTTTGGGGTTTTGCTGAAGTACCGCAATTAAATCGCGCAACTCTACTTCCTGCATTCCAATATCTGAAGCATCAATTTTATCGCGCCTCGCACTTGCAACCATGTCGCAAATGCCAATATTATTCTGTTTCAGAAAATTTTCCCGTTGTTCAATTGCTTGGGCGGTTGTTTCAAATTTTAGGTCAAGCCCAAAAATCTTGTCTAAGATTAGCCATAACTGTCCGTCGCGGCTGCCATAGCAAAAATCTACATCGCCTTCTTTTAGTTCGCCCGTTGTAAACCGCGGAGGTGGCAACGTGCCCACAATAAGCTTCGTGGCATTTTCAGGAATAAAAGGCGGATATGGATGAATGTGGTGAAACAAGGGGATTAACGATTATTGATTATTGATTATTGAATCATGTTACCTTATAAAGACAGGCTCATTTTCCTTTTCAGTGTATTCTTCACTATAGCCATAACCGTCATAGTCGAACCCTTTTATTTCATCTATGGATTGTATGTTATGGTCTATTGCAAATCGGGCCATACTCCCGCGCGCTTTTTTGGCAAAAAATGAAATTACCTTTAATTCGCCATTTTTAAAATCCTTGAAAACTGGCGAAATAACCGGCACTTTTAGTTTTTTTGAATTGATAGCGCTAAAATATTCAACGCTGGCAAGGTTGAGGAAAAGCTCATCATTTTCCAATTCATCATTTAAAGTTTGGGTAAGCGTTTTTTTCCAAAATGCATACAGATCCTTTTTACGGTTTACGGGCAATTTGGTTCCCATTTCCAATCGGTATGGCTGTATTAAATCTAAAGGCCGCAAAAGACCGTACATTCCAGAAAGAATCCGTAACGAATCTTGCAAATAATCAATTTTGTTTGAAGGTATTGAATAGGCATCGAGGCCCGTATACACATCGCCCGCAAAGGCGTACACCGCGGGGCGGGCATTTTCCTTGGTAAAGGGAGTGCTGAATTCCTTATACCGCTGGTAATTTTGTGCTGCCAATTTATCGCTTATATCCATCAGGCTGGCGATGGCCTTCTTGCTTTTGCGCTCCAGTTTATTATTTATCATTT
>CAXBDO010000152.1:0-6218 GCA_963974165.1 uncultured Aequorivita sp. | reverse complement strand
GGTTTGTCTTACCGAAGAAGTCTGGACGGAGCCGAGTACCTTAACGGGGAACAAATAAAAACCCAAAAACTGCAATACTTTACGCCTGTATTAGGGGTAGATTACAAAAACTTTATGTTTGCCTATACTTACTCTTACCAGGCAGGAAATATAAAATTTGAAAGTGGCGGGTTCCATCAAATTACTTTAGGATATAACTTTTTGGGCGGAAGGGATGAACCTTACGACTGTAATTGCCCGGCAATTAATTAATAATATCCTATTAGATAAAAATAGCCCGACACATTTTGTCGGGCTTTTTTTATGCAAACTTTTTTGATAAAAAAGAGGTAATAAGCCTTAGTCCTTTCTTAATGAGTAAAGCCTATTTTTGGATGAGCTAAATAGGTATTTTTGTTTATTTACCCTTACTGTTTGCTCGTACACGCAATTTTAGTATTGCCCAAAAGTACGTATGTTTACCATTCTAAATTTTGAAATGAAAAAACTTCTTTTTCTATTTTCGATATTGGCGCTATTTTTTGCGCCTTCTAGCTTTTCGCAGGCTAAGCGGCAGACGGATGGCAAGCCTTTTATGTTGCGTGGAGAAGTTGTAGAAAGTGAAACCAACCTTCCTATTCCCAAAGTAAATGTTGAAATTTTAGGGGGGCAATACACCACTACTAATTTGGCTGGTCGATTTGCTATTTCGGCCAAGATTGGCGATGAATTAATAATTAAAAGTGACGATTTTTTAACCGTTTATTATACCGTAACCAAAGACGATTTTATCACAGTGCGGGTTGAAAAGGCAAAAGGCGAAATGCCACAAACTGCATCAAAAGGAAGCGGCAATACTATAGGCGGGTTTAATGTGTATTTAGATTCGGCAAAATTCTTTCTAAAAAAGGACGCCCAAAAAAGCATTGAATATATTACCCGGGCGCTAGAACCAGCGCGAGACAAAACTATCTCGAAGAAAGAAAGCACCTTGGCCTTTGAAACCCTGGGCGATATTAATCTTTATTGGAACCAACCAGATTTGGCGATAGACAATTACAAACGCAGCCTTCAAAATGGGTTAAATGCGAATGTTTCCATCAAATTGGCTAAAGCATATTCGCAAAATAAAAGTTATCAGGAGAGTATTACCACCTTTCAAAATTTATTGAAGGGAAGACTTTCGGCTGCCCAAAAAGTAGATGTTTATGAAGGTTTGGGCGATACTTATTTGGCCATTGGCGATGGGGTAAAAAGTGTTTACAATTATCAAAAAGGTCTAGATGCCGCCAAGGAAAATAATCTTACTTCAAAAATAACGAACCTGAACTCAAAAATTGGGGCTGCTTTTGCCCAAAGCGGGGCGCTCAACGAGGCTGAAGTTTATTTTGATAATTCCCTGAAACTTGCCAAAAAGGAAAACAAGCAACGCGCGGCTTCGGAAAAAAATAAGGTAGCAGATTTTTATAGCCAGAATAGGGAATACGAAAAGGAAATCCAATTAAGGGAAGAAACCTTAAAGGAATTAAAATCAATAGAAAATGTAGCTGCCGAAGAAGATGAAGCGCTAACGCCCCAACGCCAAAACTATAGAATTGCCAATGCTTTTGTGGCGCAGGAAAAATATAGGGAGGCCATTCCATATTTAGAAAAAAGTATCGCCGAGGCTGGCAGAGCTGAAGATTTGGTTGTCCAAAAAGATGCCGTTCGTAAACTTTCGGAAATATATCGCGATATAGGTGAGTTCGACAAGGCCACGGAAAGCTATCAGCGGTATGTGGAAGTGGTAGATGAACTTTATGTAAAAAAGGAGCAGGAATTAAGCCAAGCGGCACGTTTCAGCAAAGAAATTACACAGAAACAGAATAGAATAATCAGCCTAGAAAATGACAGAAAGCTGAATGAAAGCAGGTACAAGCTCGCGTTTGAAAATCAGGAATTGATAGAACGAAACAGCCAAATACAAAAATGGGTAATTATCTCTTTGGGCATTATTGTTTTATTGCTAGTATTTGCAGCATATACCCAATACAAAAATGTAAAACAGCAGAAATTTGCCAACAATCTATTAGCGTTGAAATCGCTTCGATCGCAGATGAACCCGCATTTTATTTTTAATGCCTTAAATTCGGTGAACAGTTTTATAGCCGTAAATGATGAACGTGCCGCCAATAAATATCTTACAGATTTTTCGCTCTTAATGCGCTCGGTACTGGAAAATAGTGAGGAAGATTTTATTTCTTTGGAAAAGGAAATCGAGCTGTTGCAACTGTATACAAAATTGGAACATTTTCGATTTAAGGATAAGTTCAGCTACGAAATTACAGTTGATGAGAATATTGATTTAACCGAATTTGTAATTCCGCCTATGTTACTTCAGCCCTATGTAGAAAATGCCGTGTGGCACGGACTTCGATATAAGGAGGAAAGTGGTTCTTTAAAAATTGATTTCAAAAAAATAGATGCCAACATTGTAAAAATCACGATTGTGGATGATGGTATTGGTAGGGCAAAGTCACAGGCAATAAAGACGGAAAACCAGAAAAAGCAAAAGTCTAAAGGCATGGGTAATACCCAAAAACGTATTGCCATTTTAAATGAAATGTATAAAGATAAAGTAGACGTAAAAGTGGAAAATGTGTTTGAAAATGAAGAAGGTACTAAAGTAGAACTGATTTTGAAAAAAGACCGATGAAACTAAACGCAATTATTGTAGAAGACGAAGAGACCAGTAGGGAGATTCTGAAAAATTATTTGGCTAAATATTGTCCCAGTATTGTTTTGAAGGGAGAAGCTGCTAATGTTGAAGAAGCTTTGGTTTTAATTCGGAACAACGATTTGGATGTGGTTTTTCTGGATGTAGAAATGCCATTTGGCAATGCATTCGATTTACTCGATAAAGTAGGCGATAGACAATTTGAGACCGTTTTTGTAACCGCCTATAACCAATATGCCATTGATGCTTTGAATGCCCATGCTTCCTATTATTTATTGAAACCCATTTCTATCGATAAGTTAATTGAGGCCGTAGATTATGTTACCTCTATAAAAGAGAAAGAAAACACGCTTCAAAATTCAATTTTAAAGCCATTACAGACGCAAGTAGCGGGTAAGATTACAATTCCCTTGCAAAACGGGTTTGAAGTGCTGCAAATGGAAGATATACTGTATTGCCAGGCAGACGATAATTATACCCAGATCTATTTAAAGAAAGGGAAGCGATTAGTGAGCAAAACCTTAAAATATTTTGAAGATTCCCTTTCCGAAAATGAGTTTGCGCGTGTACATAAATCTTATCTGGTTAACGTAAATGAAATTACCGAATACAAAAAAGGCAAGGGTGGGAGCGTAGTGCTTTCCAGCGGCAAGGAAATAATGGTTAGCCCTTCACGGAAAAAGGAACTTTTGGCTTACTTTGGGTAGGTGGGAATTAGATGGTTAGATTATTGGATTGTTAGATTGTTGGATTTGAGATATGAGCGCCTTTTTAATTTGAAACCTTCAACCTGCAACCTGAAATAAAAAATAAATATGATAATTAAAGAAGTAAACGGAAAGTATCCACAGATTCCCGAAGATTGTTTTATAGCGGAAAATGCAACTATTGTTGGCGATGTGGTAATGGGCACCGAATGCAGCGTATGGTATAATGCCGTAATACGGGGCGATGTGCATTTTATTAAGATGGGCAATAGAGTAAATGTTCAGGATGGGGCGGTAATTCATGCAACCTATAAAACTTCGCCTACTACTATTGGCAACAATGTTTCCATAGGGCATAATGCAATTGTACACGGCTGCACCATACATGATAATGTGCTGATTGGTATGGGAAGTATAGTTATGGACGATTGTGTGGTAGAAAGCAATACTATTATTGCTGCAGGCGCCGTAGTTTCAAAAAATACTAGGGTTGAAAGTGGCAGTATTTATGCGGGAATACCAGCAAAAAAAATTAAGGATATTAGCCCCGAGCTTACAAAAGGCGAAATTGAACGCATTGCCAATAACTATGTAATGTATTCCTCTTGGTTTAAGGAATAGCTAGAAATCCATTTTTTCTACAGAAATTTTTTCGGAATACTCTTTTAAAAGAAATTTTAAAGTGGCGGTTTCTGCATTGGTGTAAAACTGAAGTTTGGGAAGCGTATCTTCATGTCTCAGCAGATCTAAACTTTGGAGCACCGTCTTGGTCTGTCGTGCCACGGCTTCACCCGAATCTATAATTTTCACATTGGTGGGAAGTATTTTTTTTAGCTCTGGAATAATGTATGGATAGTGGCTGCAACCTAGAACTACATAGTCTACGTTTGCTTCACCCATAGGTTTTGTATGTTTTTTCAATAGTGATATCATTTCTGGACTATCCAATTTTCCAGCTTCAATTAAGGGCACGAGGCCTTCGCCAATTATTTCAATTACTTTAATGTCTTTCGTAAATGCACGGGTAGAGGCGCTAAATAGTTTACTGCTTAAAGTGCCTTTGGTAGCCAGAATTCCGATGGTTTTTGAAGTGGTTTGTAGAGCTGCCGGTTTTATGGCCGGCTCAATTCCTATTATAGGAATATCGAAATTTTGTCGAAGTGTTCCAATGGCATTGGTTGTTGCGGTATTACAGGCTACAACAATTATTTTAGCTCCTAAATTGAGTAATTTCTCGGTGTTTTTGATGCTAAGCTGGGTAATTTCATCTGCCGATTTATTTCCGTAGGGAGCATTTTTGCTATCGGCTAAGTAGATGGTATGCTCGAATGGCAACAGTTTATGAATTTCTTGCCAGATGGAAGAACCACCAACACCAGAATCGAAAATACCAATGGGGCTATTTTTTTTCATCAAGTAAATGTAGCCAAATCCATCAAATTAGTGCAAAAAAAAACTGCCCCTTGGAAGGGGCAGTTTTAGAAAGGGATTTTTAAAATGGAATTACATTCCTAAATCTTTTTTAACATCGGCCATAAGATCTTTACCATCGGCAAGGATTACACCGCTACCCATAGTTGAATCTAAAACATATTGGTAACCTTGTGCTTTCGCTACTTTTTGGATAGTATTTTGCGCCTTTTCAAGAATTGGTTTAAAGATATCTGTTCTCTTTTTGTCTAAATCTTGAAGGGCTTGTTGTCTGTAAGCTTGAATGTTGTTTTGCATTCCTTCTACTTCAGTAAACCTTTTTTGGTTTTCTTCGTTAGTTTTTGTTGGCGCTTCACTATCGTACTGTTTCATTTTGGTTTCAAGCTCTTTTGCCATTGCCTTAATCTCAGTGTCATAAGTTTTTTGCACTTTTTCTAATTGGCTCTGTGCTGCTTTATACTCTGGCATTGCCTCAATTAATTCTTGTGCATTGATATGTGCAATTTTGGATTGTGCGTTTACAAAACTTGTAGCCCCCACGAATATCGCCATTGCAACTAAAACTATTTTCATTTTTTTCATTGTAAGTGTATTTAATTTAAGTGTTATTCTTTTAAGCGTTATTTATTTTTTTGCTTGGTTATTGACCGCCGCCCTCGCCACCTTCGGGTGGGTTGCTTTTATTTTGGCGGGCATTCATTATAGAATCTTTTCTGCGTTCCCTTTCTTCAATTAAACGCTGTCTGCGTTCCTCAAATTCAGCTTTTTTAGCTTCGCGAATCGAGTCGCGTTCCTTTTGGCGTTGAGCCATCATTTCCTCGCGCTCATTCTTTTTCGCTTCAACTATCTTTTCGCGCTCTTCCTGTTTTTCCTCAATGGCTTTTTCCCTTTCGGTTATTGCGCCTTCTTCTTCAACTGAAAGTTTTTCACGCTGTTCTATTTCGCGTTTTTCTTTTTTATCTTCTGCTTGCACTCTTCTGCCTGCACGCTCAATACTTCTTAAAACCAAATCGCTAATATCATTTCTTTTTGCTGCGAAAAGCATTACAACATCTGCAGATTTGTCAAAAATGAAATCGTATTTCTTGGCTTCTGCTATTTCCTGAACAATATTGAAAACTTGATCTTGAATTGGCTGCACCAATTGTCTGCGCTGAATCATTAAATCGCCATTAGGCCCGAATCGGTCCTGCTGGTATTGAAGCATTTCATCTTCCTTAAGTTTTACTTCTTCCTCTCTTTCATCTATCAATTCTTTGGTAAGAAGGACTCTTTCATTAGCAAGGTTCAACTTCATTTGGTCTATCTCCTTTTGCTTTTTGTCTATGTCCTGTTTCCAACGCTGCACCTTTCCTTCCAACTGAATGGAAGCTTCCTTATACTCG
>CAXBDO010000151.1:0-6226 GCA_963974165.1 uncultured Aequorivita sp. | reverse complement strand
CAATATTTTATTGAAGGGTTGGCGGGAATCTATTTCGTTCCCTTCGGCTCCGCTCAGGGACCTGCGTCTATATAAGGTGGCGCATAGGTTATTAAGGTAACGTACATCGTTGGTTTTTCGGAAATTGTAATAAAGCGAATCGGCCAAAGAGAATTCCTGTATAGAAATATTCTTTAGCCTATCGCCTGGAGGGTAAAAGGTGGTGCCTTTTATTTTGAAGGGGGGCAAAAAAAGCGTTCGGGTTACATCGCCAAAAATAAACTTAACGTGTTCGGCATAGGCCGTGGGCGGTATTTGTTTTATGGCAATGTAGGTTTTAATAAAATTATTGCTTCTTAGCAATACTTTGATGAGCTGGTAATACAGCCTCTGGCGGAATTCTGGCAAGTCTCTTAAAACTCCGGGCTTGCTGTGATAGTACTCCAGATTGTAGGCAGCTTCCATCAATTGTTTTGATGTGAGTTGGTTCCATGATGTTGGTATTTTTATGTTTACGCTTATATCCATTTAAGTGGGTTTAAGGATTTGCGGATAAAGGAAACTACGGCGTAAAGCACTGCAATGAGCCACCACGGAATGCCACCGGTTCTTTCGGAATCGGTATTTCTTTCGCTGCCGGAAGCGTCGATGTCTGTTTTTGTTTCAGAATCCGTAGTTTTATTTGACTTGTCAATTTTGGACAAGTTTTGTCCAATGCTGTCTTTGGATTTTGAAGTTTCATTTTTACTGCCGGCATTGAAGTTTTTGATGTTGCTTAAATCCCACGTAGTTTCACCGTCTTTTTCGGTTTTTTTAACTGAGGCGGGTTTTGATGGATCGTCAACTTCGGCGGTGAAGTCTTCGCTTTCCTTTTTGGTTTCGGTTTCTTTTTTTTCGACTTTTCCAGCTTCGGTTTTGGTTTCCTTGTTTTCGGTTTCTTTTTGTTTTTCTACGATCGCTACTTCAGTTTCAAATTGCGATTTTTGGGTCAACTTTTTTTTGCTTCCGCAGCCGATTAAAAAACCAATTAGCCAGAAAAAAAGTAATACGGTGGCTATCTTTAATAAGATGGTGCCAATTTTGTGTGCTGTTGCCATAACTATATAATGTATTGGTAAGCCGCTGGCACACGGGCCAAAAGCTTATGTTTAATTTCCCAAACTTGTATTTGTTTGTCTTTATTAGTGTCAAAAAGAGGGTTCCAACTAGCAATGCGCTCAGGTGAAAGGCGCGAAGTATGCAGCACCCAGCCATCTGGGCGGCCAATGGCGGCTGGAAAGAACACGGCCAAATACACATCTGTGGCGCGATTCATTTTCTTTTTATACCTATTTAAGTATTTGAAAACATACTCCAACTGCTCCACGCCATTCATTTTTCGAAGCTGGGCAGTAGTAGTTCCAATATCTGAAGCGGCGGCCGTACCGAATTGAATTAATCCTGTATAACCGAGTTTATTAGTAATTGCAGGATCAAAAGTTCCAGCAGTTTCTAATTCCATAACCAGCATTAGCCAGTTAGGGTTTATTTGTAATCGCAGCGATATTTCGCGGACTTTGTTTATAAAAGCGCAAGGGTCGCATTTTAATACGTTTGCTTTTAGCTTATTAGCGTGTAGCATTAATGTGGTTTCAGCTGTTCTCATATTTCAAATTTTGAAGGGTTGGGGAATTTCAGTTTTAAATAATCTGCCACGCCGTTTCGCCATCCTTGGTCTGAGCAGCTTATGCAGCTGGTGGCTTCTATGCGCTTAAAATCATCGTAGGTTTTAAGTTGGTCAAGTTTGCAGTCTATGTAGGGTAGATGGGGTAGGCCATATATATTGCCGTACACAGATTTTACCACGAGCCCGAAGTGGCGTTTTTTACTTTCTTCCCAATGTGGGGAAAGTGCCAGGAATTTTTCTGTGTTGTATATAATTGGCGTGTGCACATCAAAATGCAGGGTAGTGTGGCCGAGGGTGTGCAAGTAATTATGGGTGTCTAGCAGTAAACGTTCGTAGTTGCGGTCTGGCGCAGACTGCTTTAACGGGCCCATTTGGTAATTGGGATAGGCTGCTGGAACTATTTTTTTATGAAAAAAGAAATCGTCGTTCATAAACAAAAAATCGCCCTGCAGCACATTTTTGCAGGCCCATTCTATTTTTTTGGCAATGCTGTAGGCTTTGTTGCTACTGGCGTCTGGCACATAGTGATACTCTACTTTATCTGAAAGAAAGCCCGGATTATCGCCTACTACAATAATGCGTGCTTCGGGGGTGCTTGGAGACCTCTCGACTGAGCTCGGAGACCTCTCGACTGCGCTTGGGGTGACATTTTTTTCTACAGACCGGAGGGAATAGCGAAGCTCTTCATTATTATGAAGGCTGCCGTTGCCGAGGATGTAGAGGATGTTCATAGTTAGCGGGGTTGGTCTTGGTTTTCTTCGTTAAAGGGTTGGTTATATTGGTTTGCGTCGTAGGGTTGCTCGTAGCTGTTGCCAGTAAAAAAAGTTTTGATACGCAGCATCAACAATTCGCCTATCTTTTTGAAAAACCAATCCATACGGCTATAAAAGGCAGGCTTTTTTCCGAAAATACGGTACTGGTTTTCGCCTATACTGTGGAAGTCGAAGGATATTACCATTATGAAGAAAAACAGCATTATTAACAAGCCACCTTGGTGTAGCGTGCCCTGGTCTATAATTACCAGAATCCAAGATGTTACCAGTAAAATGAAGGTAATGGTTATAACTGCAAAGAATTTCCAAATGGAACTCCAAAGCTTATCGCTTTTTATATAACTTTCGGTGGTGCCCGTTGGGGTAAGTTTGCTTTGTTTTAAAAACTCGCGGCGGCTGGCTTTTAGTCCGGTAATAAAATCGAAGGTAAATACCAAAATGTACATACCAAGTCCTGAAATAAAGACAATTAATGTAAGTACCAGGCCGCGGATAACTTCTGCCGAAAAAATATCCAGCAATACATCTACCACCTGAATTTTTGGGCGAATTACTTTATTAACCACATCCTGCACCACAATTGCCAAGCCAAGCGAATGCGGCACTAGCGCGCTATGCTCGAACGTAAATGCCTTGCGGACAAAATCGAACATTATGGATGGCGTGGATGTTATTTTTGAGATCATTAATGCGCTAGTTTGTTTTTCATAGGGCTAGGTTGTCTTTTAGTTTTTTCATTTGGTCTGTATTTCGTTTATTGTTGGTGTCATCGCTCCTATTTTTTAACCTTAATAACCAAATACCCATAATCATCAGTACAATCAACATTTATAGTAAGTGAACTGGTAACTATTAAATTGTTACAGGTAATATTTCTGCTTTCAATAACTTCAATCGTTCTTCCTAAGTAGTCTAAAGGCATCTTTATTTGCTTTACGGCAGTGGTGTTGTGATAGTCTACGTAGTAAAAGTCGTCGCCATTAGTTCTTACGGGATAATTTGCAGTTGCACCGCTTTCTGGAAGAAAAATATTTCTATAAGCTATATAACTGTAAGATTCTCCCGCAACACTTGAAAATCCGCTTCTGTCTATTAATCTTGGGTACATCTTATCAGTGTTCCCTCTTATTTCAGCCGTCCTATACGTAGTGTTGGCGGCACGATTAACCCCTGCTGAACCAATTGGCAGAAAACCCATCACAAATCCCTTGTCCGTATCAAGCTGAAGCCATCTATCAGACGGAATTGGCGAAGCATCTAGTTTTTCCGAAGTAAAATTCACACTTACAGCACTACCAGTGGATAAAACATCATTATTTTCGATTAAAGAGAAGTTTAAATCAATCCCTTCGTGTGAAAATTCTAGTGTTTTTGGTACATAATATTTTGGTAAATGATTTGATTTTATTCCCTGCAATGCCATTATATGGTTTACAGCCATTACCGTGTTAAAAGTGTAATCGCCTACTATCGTGCAGTTTCCATCTATGTCAAAAATGTAATTATTGGAAACAAATAATAAATCATCCCCTACTATATTTAAACTCCCGTCATAGGAATTTTTATACCACGAGTATATAGATTCTCTGGTAAGCAAGCTAAATGATTCCTGAAATGAAACATTTTTTGAGTAATAATATTTTCCATCAACAGAGTCGATATTCACACCGTCTACAATTATATCAAGATTGTAATTTTGAAAACAAGGGTATATCTGTTGATTGGATTGCGTAGTAACCGCTATATTAGTTGTGCTTACTCCACCGCTTACATAGGTCAATGTGACTGCATTTATTAAATTTGATCCTGTAATTTCTGCCATAACTATAAGGCTATCTACCGAAATTATACCAATCAAAACAAACTCAATGGAGTTGTACGTGAAAATGCTTCCAATATCGACTGTGGTTTTTCCGTGGGATACTGAATTAACTAGATAACCGTAGTAACTATGATTCGCTAATAGAGTCTGGTCATCTAATCTTGCAGGTGCAACATCGTCATTGGTATTTTCTCTAAATATCTCACCGTTTACAGAATCGGTTTTAAAATTAAAAACTCGTGAATCTGTCAATGAATTTACGCTTAATGCCTCTACAACTCTCGTAGACTTCTTGCCGTAAATGATGACATCATTACCAACGCCATTAAGCTGTAGTGAAGATTTTGCGTTTTCATCAACAGGCAATGACGATTGCTTAATTTTGTAAGTTGAACCAAAGGGAGCGTAAGGCAATGCCAATTCGCCCTTATTGAGCATAATATTTGAATATGTTAGATTTGTGGGCTGGTAAATATTAAATGCGTAGCGAATAGCCCCTGCGGGAGCAGTTTTCATTCCGTGATTATCAGCATCATTACCTACCACAACAGTTCCGGCTTCGTCGGAATAAAAAACAAATCTTTCTCGGCCAAAAGAGCCTTGAAGATGTATCTTTTCTCCTTCTGCACAAGTAAACAATCTGCTTCTTCCCCAGTTACTAGAATTAAAAATCAAGCCACCAGTGCTTAAATAACTGTTTGCTACTATGTCGTTTTCTACGTCAAATAAATTTGTAGACAATATTTCATCTGTTACCGCATCATTTGGCAGTAATGTTGACGCAATTTCGCTTTTAACTTGATTAAATATTTGATTTCCTTTGAATACTTTTGTACTGCCAGATAAGTTTTCGCCATCGGCAGCAATCGCAAGGTTCAAATCAACCTTATCCTTAACCCAACTAGCACCCGTTTTAATAAACTTTACATCCCAACCTTTATCCGCCCCTAAAAGGTCGTAAACAAGACCTCCCGCATTGGTATAAGTACCCGCTTCGGTAGGGGAATAAATACCATCTTCTGTTGGTGTATCAGCTATTACTATTGCGCCTTTATAGCCACTTGCAATACCGGTAATTTGTTGCTGTAGTGCATTGTGGCTTTCCTGTACTTTTTGCTGCGCTTGCGCATCTGTTATAAAAGGTGTTACTGCCATCTTATTCTGAAATTAAAAATTGATAGTTTATTTTTACTTTATCGCCTACTTCTAAAGGCGTAATAATTGTTATTTCTTTTGTTTCGGTATTTATGCTCCAATCTGCCAGATCGTCCATTAATATTTTACCATCTTTAATTGCTACATAGATAATACGCACAGGTTTTTCGGGCAGCGTAAACACTTGGGCACCGCTGCTGTAGGTAAAATTTGCCACATCTTCGCCCGTATTTAGCCTTAATTGGTTGGTGGTGGGATCTATAAACAGACTGTTATCTGTACTTAAAGCTTCGCCAATATTTACTTCCTTTTCAATAATAGTGTACCGGCCAGCGGTTACCATTACCTGCCCATTGGTGGAAATTCCTGTTACTTTTACTGTGCTGCTCATCTTGTTGTAATTTTGCCTTTTATTTCTATCCAAGTTTCAGGGGTTGGGGCTGTAGGTACAATGCTGTAAAACATTAGGTTGTCCGTAAAATCTTCTTTTGAAACTTCCCAGGAAAGCAAACCATCTACAGGGATTAAGGCGTAGGTTTGTTCTACTTCCAAACTTCTATTTTTAAGCGAAAGCGTAAATTCTGTCGCCACCGCCATACCTTCTATTAACCAGCTATAATGTAAATCCTGCCGCGCATCGCGTTCTAAATTTATGCAGGCTTCTAGGTCGAGATTTTCTGTAATGCAAACCATAATTTTTATTTTTAAACTGCTGGTATATAGGTGAAAGTTATGTTTCCACGATTGTAACCCGTAGGCGTATCGAAGTCTACAGAATCAAATAAATCTGCAGCAACCCTATAAATAGTTATATGGGTGGAGCTTACTTCT
>CAXBDO010000150.1:0-6265 GCA_963974165.1 uncultured Aequorivita sp. | reverse complement strand
GATTAAATAATTTTTAAGTAACCCTCGTTACCGAAAGAATTCAAAAAAAAAATAGTTGCCCATTTATGGCGTTGCTCCCATTAAAAAACAAATTATATTAAGCCCACCAAGCAATGCAACAGATTATATTTTTCTTCATTCGGAATAAAAATTTCCTGTTGTTTGCCGTGCTTTTTATAATTTCGGTAGCACTTACAATTCAAACCCATAATTACCACAACAATAAATTTGTTAGCTCTGCCAATTTCTTTTCGGGCAAGGTATTTACATTCAGAAATAATATTACAGATTATTTTAATCTGGCGAATGAAAATGAACAACTGCTCCAAGAAAATTTAAGGCTTCGCAGGAAGCTAGATACCTTCAAGGAAATTATTGTTTTTGAAGAATTGGACAGTACGGTGCTTCCCAATAAATTTGATTATTATACTGCACGGGTTATCAATAATAACTATTCCAAAAGCAAAAACCACCTTACCATAGATCGCGGTCGGCGGGATAGTATAGAAATAGATCTTGGCGTAATTTCTTCCAAAGGAATTGTAGGTATTGTAAGCAATGTTTCAGAAAACTATGCTACCGTTCAATCTATTTTGAATACCAAAAGTAGAATTAACGCCAAGCTTAAAAAATCGAGCCATTTTGGATCCCTCATCTGGAATACCGAAGACCCAAATGTAGTGCAGCTAATAGATATTCCGCGATTGGCGCAACTGGAAAAAGGCGATACAATCATAACCGGAGGGCGCTCCACTATTTTTCCTGAAGGAATTTTAATTGGTACGGTGAAAGATTTCCGTCTAGATAACGACGACAACTATTATTATATAAACGTAGATTTATTTAATGATATGACGCGTTTGGAAAATGTGTACCTAATTCGGAATAACGAAGCCTTGGAGATTTTAACCTTAGAGAAAGCTGTGGAAGATGTCGAACAGTGATATATTAATCAATATCGTCCGTTTTATTCTGTTGGTTTTCCTGCAGGTGCTTTTGCTTAACAATGTTAATTTGGCAGGGTATATTAATCCGTATGTATATATTCTCTTCATTATTTTATATCCGTTGGATGGCGACAAGGGACTATTGATTTTTATTAGTTTTTTACTTGGGCTATCCATAGACATTTTTGAAGATTCTGGCGGAGTGCACGCAGCAGCCTGTGCGTTTATTGCTTACATACGGCCAGTTGTTTTAAAATATTCATTCGGGGTTAGTTATGAATACAACAGCGTAAAGATTAAAAAAGCAGACCCAATGGAAAGGTTAACCTACATTGCTTCCTTGGTGTTTATGCACCATTTTGTAATGTTCGCCCTAGAAATTTTCAGTTTTAACCATACCTTATTGCTCTTAAAATCAACCTTATTTTCGGGGCTTTTTACCACCATTGTCATTATTTGTACAATGATTATTTTCAATAAAAAATCTTCATGAGAAAAATCGTTCTCTTAGCATTAGTATTGATGAGCGGCGTGCTTTTCGCCGCCCGGCTCTTCTATTTGCAGGTTTATGAAGCTTCCTCAAGTTCCCTTACACAGAACAGCGCAATTAAGGTAATGTACGATTATCCGCAGCGTGGGTATATGTTCGATCGTAATATGAAGCTGCTCGTTTCAAATCAACCATCGTATGATGTTATGGTGGTCCCAAAGGACGTAAAACCTTTGGATACTTTGGAATTCTGCGGCCTACTTAAAATAACCAAAGAGGAATTCAAAGAAATTTTACGAAAGGCTAGGGTCTATTCGCCTCGGCTTCCTTCGGTAGTTCTTCCCCAATTGAATAAGGCCGACTATGCTTCCCTTTCCGAAAAAATGTACAAATATGAAGGGTTTTATATTCAGCGACGCTCGCTACGCGAATATCAAGTAGACCATTCCGCCAACGTTATGGGTTATATAGCCGAGGTGAACAATGCCATAATTGAAAAGAATTCTTATTACCAAATGGGGGAACTTATTGGTACGGCAGGAGTTGAAAAGGAATATGAAGAAGTACTTCGCGGCGTTAAAGGGGTGAAATACATTCAAAAGGATAGATTCAATAGAGATATTGGTCCTTACAAAGAAGGTGTTTTTGACACCTTGCCTGAAAGAGGAAAAGACATTCAGCTTACCATAGATGCTACCCTGCAACAATACGGGCAGGAATTAATGGTTAACAAACGTGGAGGTATTGTGGCCATAGAACCAGAATCTGGCGAAATACTAGCGCTTATTACTGCTCCAAGTTATGATCCATCCTTACTGGTTGGCCGCGATCGTTCCAAAAATTTTACCAAGCTTTGGTATGACACTATCGGAAAACCGTTATATGACAGGGTTTTAATGGGCGAATATCCTCCCGGCTCTCCCTTTAAAACATTAACTGCGTTGGTTGGACTCCACGAAAACGCAATCGACATGGATGATGTGGTGGGCTGTAGCGGCGGATTCCATTTTGGGCGAAGGGTATTAAAATGTCACCATAGAGGACCCGTAGCCATGGTCTCCGGGATAGCAAATTCCTGCAACACCTATTTTTGTACGGTTTATAAAAAAATAATGGACACCTACCCTACACCTCAAGAAGGGATAAGTGCTTGGCGAAAAGATTTAATGAGTTTTGGTTTGGGCGATTTCTTGGGCTACGACCTTCCAAGCGGAAAACGCGGAAACATTCCTACTGCGGAATATTATAATAAAATACATAAATTTCCGGAACACAAATGGTCTTCGTTGGCAACAATTTCAAATGCTATTGGGCAAGGGGAAGTATTGCTAACTCCTATGCAAATGGCCAATTTTACAGCGGCTATAGCCAATAAAGGCTACTTCTATACGCCACACGTAATTAAAAATATTATTGGTCCGGATACCATTCCGAAAAAATTCAGAAATAAAAATCATACTACGGTTGAACCAGAATATTTTGAACCCGTTATTGAAGGAATGTACCAAGTATATGAAAGAGGTACGGCAGCTTCTATAAAAGTACCGGGAATAGAAGTATGCGGTAAGACTGGAACTGCCGAAAACTACACTAAAATAGATGGTAAACGTGTTCAATTGACAGACCATTCCATCTTTATAGCCTTTGCTCCTAAGGATAATCCTAAAATTGCAATTGCGGTTTTTGTTGAAAATGGATATTGGGGCTCTCGATGGGCTGGAAGAATTGCTGGGCTAATGATAGAAAAATATCTAAAAGGCGAAATAACCCGAACAGATATGGAAAAATACGTGCTTCAGGGCAGTCTTGAAGCCGAATACGCCAAACAATACAGTGGCCAACCCTTCACAATTAACCGCTAATGGCTACAGCTAAAACCTACGTACGTTTTGATTGGTTAATTATATTTATCTATATAGCCTTGGTAACTATGGGTTGGATAAATATTTATTCTGCTTCCTTGAACGACGAGGCCAAAGGCTATTTCGATTTTAGCCAGATCTTCGGCAAACAAATGATCTGGATAGGATTAAGCGTTGTGCTAATCATCTTCGTTTTGGCGATAGAATCGAAATTTTACGAAAAGTATGCAAGTGTTATTTATATTGCCTCCATCCTATCGCTGATTGGACTATTTATTTTCGGTCGCACAATTGCTGGTACTACTGCTTGGTACGACTTTGGCGGGTTCAGCATTCAACCCAGTGAATTTGCAAAGGCCGCTACCGCCCTTGCGCTAGCTAAATATGTAAGCGACATACAAACCAATATGCAGGAATTGAAACACCAAATTGCTGCCTTCGTAATTCTTGCAATACCAGTTGTTTTAATATTAATGCAGCCAGACCCTGGAAGCGTATTAATTTATGCTGCAATTGTCTTTCCACTGTATCGCGAAGGATTGCATGGCGTTTATCTTTTATTGGGTTTATTTGCTACCGTCCTCTTTGTTTCAACCCTCGCCTTTGGCAGCGTTTGGGCTACTTTGGGCGTTATTATAATTGCAGCAATTATCTTTTTTAGAAACAGAAAAAAACGCCCTAATTTTCTGAAATATTTATTCGTTGTTCTGGGCAGCGTGATTTTTATTTTTTCGGTAAGCTATATTTTTAATAATGTATTTAAGCAACACCACCGAGATAGGTTTAATATTGTTTTGGGGAAAGAAGTAGACTCGCGCGGAATTGGCTACAACACTAACCAGAGCGAAATTGCCATCAGCAATGGTGGCTGGTTTGGAAAAGGCTGGACGCAGGGCACCCAAACCAAAGGAAATTTTGTGCCCGAACAGCACACAGATTATATTTTTAGTACTGTTGGCGAAGAATGGGGATTCTTAGGGAGTATTATCGTTGTCCTTTTATTTGTTGCCTTAATTACCCGCATATTGTTTAGGGCCGAAAAACAAAAAAATCAATTTGGCCGCGTTTATGGTTATAGTGTAGCTGCCATTCTGTTTATTCACTTTTTTGTGAATATTGGTATGGTTACAGGCATTTTTCCAACCGTGGGAATTCCGCTGCCATTTTTTAGTTACGGCGGTTCTGCCCTCTGGGGATTTACCATTCTGCTCTTCATTTTTGTAAAGCTGGATGGCGCGAATTACCATTATGGGTAAAGCCCCCTAACACCCAAAGGGGAATAGTTTTATCTTCACATTGAAATTGTGGGCAATATTGAATAATACTGATTACTGCGACTGAACACTGCCAACTACCTTTTTCCCCACGCTTTTAAATCTACCATTTGCTCCAATTTATTTTCAATTGAATCTGGAAGTTCTGGAAAAAAGTCGATTCCAGTTTTAGCTTCAATCTCATCTATGGAAACAATATATTCGTAAAATGATTTATCTGAAGGCTTATTCGGAATTATAAACGCAACTGCTTTATATTCCCCGTTGGAAATATCTACTACTATTTTAAAGAAATCATTCGGAACCGAAACTTTTTCATGACCAATGGTTTTCAAATTTCCATTTAGCACACCTCCGGTTACCACATAAACGCCATCATATTTCGTTGCCCAATACCGAACTTTTTGTTCTAGACTATTCCAAATTCCTGCGTTAAAATCGTGGTCTTGCGGACTTATATTGCTGGTTAAAAATGTTTCGTTATAAGCTTCAAAAGACATGCGCCTATCGCCCGCCGGTACCAAATGCCCGCGATCGTAACCAGATTTTTTATAATTGCGCCAATCAGCAGACTTTGTTTTCACCTTTTTATCCTGAATAAAATAAGGGCGTTCAAAATTGTTTTTAGCAAGGTCACTTGGTTTAAGTTCATAAGCTACCCACTCAGCCTGTTCATGTGCTTCAGAATAGGAAAGCGTGAAATTATTGTGCTTTATAATGGCCCCCGTATTTGAAACTGGAAGAAAAGAAGAATTGAACTCTTCAGAATTAGTTATTGTTGTATTTGAAATTTTAGGTTTAGACTTTTTATCAATGCCGATAAAATCGTCAGAATAATACAATGCAACAGTTACAATGATAATTACCAGAGGGTAAATGTATTTTCGATTCATAATTTTAAAACTCTCAATTCCGCACATCCATTGCGTCACGGAGTGCATTTCCTATTAACATAAAAGCCGTAACCAGACTCATAATCGCTAAACCAGGAATTAGAGCAAGATATGGTTTTCCTAAAATAATATAGGCGTAGTGATCTTTTATAATGCCGCCCCAACTTGGCATTGGCGGCTGTGCCCCGATTCCTAAAAATGAAAGTCCGCTTTCAATTAAAATAGCTCCAGCAAAATTAGCTGCCGAAATAATTATTACGGGCGCCATGCTATTGGGCAGAATATGCTTTACTATTATCCTGAAATCATTAAAGCCCAGTGCTCGGGCCGCGGTTACGTATTGCATCTGTTTTACGCCCATTACTTGCCCTCGCACAACGCGAGCAACTTCTACCCACATTGTAAGTCCAACGGCTATAAAAACCTGCCAGAACCCCTTTCCAAGCGCCAATGTAATAGCGATTACCAAAAGTAAAGTTGGGATAGACCATGTAACATTGATGAGCCACATTATTGCGGCATCAACTTTACCGCCATAGTATCCCGCAATAGCACCCATTGTTACTCCAATAATCAATGAAATAAAAACCAATTGCAAGCGAAATTCTAATACCGATTAACATGCGGCTCAGCAAATCGCGGCCGTATTTATCGGTTCCGAGGAGAAAAGTTTTCTTTGAAATATAATGCTTCGGAATTTCTTCTGCAGCCGATGCCTTCGGAAAAAATGAAAGGCCGAATTCTTTTTGAAGTCCGTCAGAACCATCTGGCGTATATTCAATAATTTCTACGGCATTTT
>CAXBDO010000149.1:0-6291 GCA_963974165.1 uncultured Aequorivita sp. | reverse complement strand
ACTACCGATTGGCAATTCGGTATATGTACTTAAAATCGCTCAAATTGCTTTCATTGAACAATAGTATAAATTGGCATTTTGAAAAAACAAACAGCGATTACCTGCGTGAAATTGAAAGTGAAGGTTTAAGGGAAGCCTTTAAAAAAACATCCTATTTATACGACAATATCTGGTATGGTGAATTTGCCTTAGATAAAACCGGATTTGAAAATGCCAAAAAAGATTTTGAACGCTTAAACCAAAACCTAAAAAATGCTGGATAAACGTTCAAAAAAAGTGCTTTGGATTTTCGGAATTGCGTTGCTGGTGCTGGTAATAACCGAAATTGTACGCCCTAAACCTATTGATTGGCGGTCCAGCTATATTGCTACAGACAAAATTCCTTTTGGCGGTTTTGTGCTTTTTGAGGAAGCTCCTTCCCTCTTCAAAAATGCCGAAATAGAAAAAGTTGAGCAAGATCCGTATGAGTTTTTGACGGACAACACATATGCTCAAAATTCAGCCTATATTTTCATAAACGACGAAATACGTTTCGATGAAAAACAAGCCGAGGAAATTTTGAAATACGTTGAAAATGGCAACACCGTCTTTATTGCTTCGCGAAGGATTGGTTACATTTTGAGCGATACCTTAAAAATAAATTCCTCTACCCCATATGGCATACTAGAAGAAGAACTTCTGCCCCAGTTTTATTCACCATCACTAAGGCCGGACTCACTTCCTTCCTTTAAAAAAGGGGTTTTTAAAGCATATTTTACAGATATCGACACTTTAAAAACCACCGCTTTAGGTTATTTTAAAACGGAAGACTCAACACAGCAAGAATTAAATTATATCAAATTGAATTTCGGAAAAGGCCAATTTTTACTGCATAGCACGCCCGAGGCATTTTCCAATTATTACCTTTTAAATGGCAACGCTCAATACGCTGCCAATGCCCTATCGTATATTAACGCAGATAAAATTTATTGGGACGAATATTTAAAAACTGGCCGTAAGGTTGTTACCTCGCCCATGCGTTTTGTGTTGGATCAAGCCCCACTTAGCTGGGCGTATTATGTTTTAATGGGTGGTTTGCTGATTTTTGTTTTGTTCAAAGGAAAGCGCGAACAGCGAATTGTGCAAGTTGTAGCGCCCTTAAAAAATACTTCAGTTGAATTTACCAGAACCATCGGCGATCTGTATTTTCAACATAAGGATTACAGCAATATTATAGCGAAAAAAATTACTTATTTTATGGAATCGCTACGCTCAAAATATTATTTGAATACAAATGAGATATCGGAAGATTTCATTAAAAAACTGGCTTCGAAAAGCGGGAATTCTATTGAAAATACCCAACAATTGATGCAGTTTATAAAACATCTAAAAGAAAAATCTGTTCACAGTGAAGCCGATTTGCTGGAGCTCAATAAAAAAATAGAAGCATTTAGAATATAAATTATGGAAGAAACACAAGAAAACGCGTTGGAGTTTAATAGCCGGATTGATTTAAAAAACCTACAAGAGGCCGTTGAACAAATAAAAACGGAATTAGGAAAAGTAATTGTGGGCCAACACGATATGCTGGAAATGCTCATCATCTCTATTTTAACAGACGGTCACTCGCTTATTGAAGGAGTTCCTGGAGTAGCAAAAACCCTAACCGCAAAATTGTTGGCAAAAACCTTATCGGTAGATTTTAGCAGAATACAGTTTACACCAGATTTAATGCCAAGCGATATTTTGGGAACTTCCATATTTAATGTGAAGAGCAGTGAATTTGAATTTAAGAAAGGCCCCATATTTTCTAATATTGTATTGATAGATGAAATAAACCGCGCACCCGCAAAAACCCAAGCCGCCCTTTTTGAAGTTATGGAAGAAAGGCAGGTAACCATAGATGGCACAGAGTATAAAATGCCGCCACCTTTTTTGGTTTTCGCTACCCAAAATCCTATCGAGCAGGAAGGTACTTATGCCTTGCCTGAGGCGCAGTTGGACCGATTTCTATTTAAAATAAATGTGCCTTACCCAAGTTTGGAAGAGGAAATCCACATTCTGGAAAATGAACACCACAGAAAAGATACACTCGTTTTAGATACCATTAAACCTGTATTGACTGCCGCACAGGCTGCAGAATACCAACATACCATAAAACAAATTATCATTGAAAAAAATCTGCTTAAATATATAGCAGCAATTGTAGACAACACCCGTACCAATGCCAATCTTTACCTTGGAGCCTCCCCACGGGCCTCGTTAGCGATTATGAACGCTTCAAAAGCTTTGGCCGCTATGAACGGTCGCGATTTCGTGACCCCAGACGACATAAAAAAAATAGCACCCTCAGTTTTACGCCATAGAATAATGCTAACCCCAGAACGCGAGATGGAAGGCATCACCGCAGATAGAGTAGTGCAACAGATTGTTGAGACAATCGAAATACCACGATAATTATAGCCGATGACGAAATCAATAATTACCACCCTAAACATATAAATCTAGATTCTTGACTCTTGATTCTTGAATCTTGAATCTCGATTCTTGATTCTTGATTCTTGATTCTAACTTAAACCAGAAACAAACAACAGTTGAAGAAATTTCTTAAAAGCCTATACTTGAATAAGCGATTTTTTATCGCCTTGTTTTCTATTGCGGTGCTGTTTGTGGTATCGTATTTTTATCAGGAATTGTTTGGTGTGGTTAAGCTGCTTTTTTTCCTGCTGTTAGTGGCGTTTGTATTTGATGTATTATTGCTTTTTAGAAATAAAACGGGCATTCAGGCACAACGGAACTTACCCGAAAAACTTTCAAATGGCGACGATAATTCCATTGAAATTAGAATCGTAAACAGATATCAATTCAAAACTTCAATAAAAATAATTGATGAATTGCCTATTCAATGGCAGATTCGCGATTTTAAGATTGAAGCTATTTTAAACTCTTCCGAAGAAAAGAAATTTACATACAACGTGCGCCCAACGGAACGGGGCGAATATCATTTCGGCAATTTGAATATTTTTTCTGCTTCCGTTTTGGGACTGATTTCGCGCCGGCAGCAATTTTCGGCTGAAGCAATGGTTCCCAACTACCCTTCGTTTTTACAGCTTAAAAAATATGATTTTATTGCCTTTACCAATAGGTTGAAGTTATTTGGGCTGAAAAAAATTAGACGCATTGGGCATACCATGGAGTTTGAGCAAATTAAGGACTACACTAACGGCGACGATATTCGCAATATAAACTGGAAAGCAACGGCCAAGCGCGGAAATTTAATGGTTAATCAATTTCAGGATGAAAAATCGCAACCTGTTTATTCGGTGATTGATAAAGGCAGGGTAATGAAAATGCCCTTTAATAATTTAAGTCTGCTGGATTATGCCATTAACGCTACGCTGGTTATTTCGAATATCGTTCTAAAAAAGCACGATAAGGCGGGAATGTTCACTTTTTCAAGAAAGGTAGACGATCGTGTTATTGCCCAAAGAAGAAATGCCCAGATGCACCTCATTTTGGAAACCCTCTACAATGTTGAAACAGATTTTTCCGAAAGCGATTATTCCAGGCTTTATGTAGACGTGAAGCGGCACATAAAACAACGCAGCCTCCTGTTACTCTATACCAATTTTGAAACGATGGATGCCCTTCACCGCCAATTGCCTTATTTGCAAGCCATCAATAAAACCCATCTTTTAGTGGTAATCTTCTTTGAAAACACCGAGTTAAAATTATTTTCCCATAAAAAAGCAACTACTACCCAACAGGTTTTTGAAAAGACAATTGCTGAAAAATTCATTTTTGAAAAGAAATTGATAGTAAACGAACTGCACAAATACGGCATACAATCTATACTTACTGCACCGGAAAACCTTACGGTAAATACAATCAATAAATATTTGGAGATTAAAGCCCGAGGCCAGTTATAGGTATTCTGGACATCGCGAATAGAATCGTTTTAGCGCTGTTTCATTTTATTTTCGATAGATTATATTGATTGAAATCTTATCTTTACATAAAATAAACTTACAATGACCATTACACAACTAAAATATGTTTTGGCAGTGGCAGAGCATCAAAACTTTACCAAGGCGGCCGAAAAAACCTTTGTTACACAACCTACGCTTAGCATGCAAATCCAGAAATTGGAGGATGAATTGGATATTCTTATTTTCGACAGAAGCAAAAAACCAATAGAACTTACTGGCGTTGGAAAAAAGATTGTGGAACAGGCCCGCAATATTGTAAATGAGGCAGACCGAATGCAAGATGTGGTAGATCAGGAAAAAGGTTTCATTGGCGGCACTTTTAAATTAGGAATTATACCAACAGTAATGCCCACCCTGCTGCCCATGTTTTTGAAGAATTTTTCTAACCGATACCCCAAAGTGCATTTAAAGATTGAAGAACTTAATACCGACGAGATTATAACCCGAATTAATGACGGCTATCTTGACGCCGCCATTGCTGCCACCCCTTTACAACAAGATAAAATCAAGGAAAAGCCGTTATATTATGAACCGTTTGTTGGTTACATCCCAGAAAACCACAGGTTGAATTCCATCGAAAAATTGGAGATGGGCGATCTGGATATTGACGACATTTTATTATTGGAAGATGGCCATTGTTTTCGCGATGGTATTATTAACCTCTGTAAGGCGTCTAAAAATGCTACTAACGAAAAATTTCAGTTGGAGAGTGGCAGTTTTGAAACCTTGGTAAAACTCTCTAATGAAGGTTTAGGAATGACGCTTCTGCCCTATTTGCACACTTTGGACATTGATCCGGCATTTACAAAAAATCTGAAATACTTTAAAGAGCCTTCCCCGGCCAGGGAAGTAAGCTTAATCTATAGCAAAAGCGAGTTAAAAATGCAGATAATAGATGCGCTGCACAACGTAATTTCGGGGGTAATACGTGGCGCTATTGCCTTTCAGGATGTTAAAATTATAAGTCCCACGAAAAAATAAATCTAGTTAAGTCCCTGTTATACAGAAGTTCTCAAAACCCAATAAATAAAAATCCCCTCAAAAAGAGGGGATTTTTTTATGGGTTTAAATAGATGAGACATTGGGTTAGTTGTGGGTTCTGCTTTATTAAAGAATCAATCCAAACTTTAAGTTCCTCCACTTCATAGGGAAGCAAACGGGTCAAGGCTTTTTTTAATTCTTTACAGAACAAATTAACATCAAAACTTACCTTTGCAAGTACGGCTTTGGTGTAATCAAACATTGCTCTTGCCATAGCTAATCGAGATTTTATTAAATTAGGTTAAGTAAAGTTTCAATCAATAGGCGAAGATTTTTGGTTTAATTCGATTTAAATATAACCAATAAATTTCAATTTTTTTCATTTTTGAAGGCTTTTAATTTTGTTAATGGTCTGTTAACCACCATAATTTTATACAACACTTTAGTCTACTGCTTGTTAAACTGACTTCATTTTTAGGGTCCACTCAAATTCAAAGACAGAAACTACATTTCCAGCCACGTCCCTACCTTCTGATTTCATCCATATAGTTTGTCCTTCGCCAGAATTAATCGCGGCATCAATAGCGATATCAATATTTTTTCCTTCGGTGCAGGTAAAGTAAATTCTTCCTTTGGCTTTCTTAGTAAACGTTCCTTTATTATTTGCTACGAGCATAGATATATTGCGGCCGCTCTGCTTAATTTTTGCCATTACCATGGCCCCAGTGCTCAGTTCTGCTGCCATTCCCTGTACAGCCCAAAACATGGAATTAAACGGGTTTTGATTAATCCAGCGATGTTTTACCGTGGTGATACAACTATTATCTGTAATTGTTTTTACCCGTACTCCCGTAAAGAAGGCCGAAGGTAATTTAAACAACAGAAAAGTATTGATTTTACTGGGAGTTTTTTCCATGGTGTAGTGTTTATGATACGAAGATATTCATTATATCACTAGCATCCAATTTGTTAAATTTATGTTAATTATAGTACTATGCGTAACACACTACTGTTTTTAAGACATATATTTGTATAAGAAAATATCAAGCAATGGAAACTACAATTTCAGAAAATCAAAAAAATACGGGTGCATTTATCCACCTTTCTACTTTTACAAAATACTTTTTCCCCTTTGCGAATTTTATCGCCCCCTTATTAATTTGGACTTTCAATAAGGAAAAAGCATTTGTAGACGAGCACGGCAAACAGGCAATCAACTTTCAATTGAGTGTTTTAATCTATATGGTCTTGATTTGTTTAATATGCCTGCCGTTTGCCATTATTTTTGCGGCCGATATTATTTCTATAGTGGAGGTCATAGACCATAAGGGTGGCGAATTTA
>CAXBDO010000148.1:0-6300 GCA_963974165.1 uncultured Aequorivita sp. | reverse complement strand
AACATAAACCCCAAGGCTGTCTGCACGTTCAAGCGCTTCTACCCAATAGGCTTCTTCAACCGGATTTTCATCTGCACCATCTTCGGTTACAAATAGATAATAAGATGCATTTGGTGCGGTACCCACAAATTGGCCATCCAGAAAACCTGCAGCATCACTAAAAGTAGATGATCCGTGATCTCCCGTGCCATTTGGGTTAGTAGCGCGGGCTACAAAGTCATAGTACCCTAAAAGCCTGCCTTCATTTCTAAGATTTGCATAGGCGGGGTTTGTTAAAACTCCAGGAAAGCCATTATCCATAAAGGCAACCAATATATCTTCACCTGTATAATTATTTTCGTGTAGATAATCTACGTTCAGCATTTCGGTCTGGTTGGTTGCATCGCCATAATTATAAATTACCCTTTCCTGATTTTCAATTTCAAACTTGTCAGAAATGCCAGAATTCGGGAAAGATCTGTTTAAGCTTCTATCCATAAATTCTACATCTACAACAAAATCGAGATTAAGAAGATTATTCACGTTGGTTTCTGTACCACGTACATATACTGCGTTCATCCATTTCGACTTTGCATAAACCGTAATGCCATTGGCCGCTTCAATTGCTGCTTTTTGACTTTCATTTAAAGGTACGTCCCGCGAATCAATAGGGGTGCCCTGTGCATTTTTGCGGTTAATGGCTGCCTGTGAAAGAATAGAGTTCGGATTTGCCAGAGCCGCCGCAACTACGGCAGGGTCTTTAGCCTCCAAAAAAACTAAGGCATCTTCAATCTGCCCAAAGCTTAGGGTTGAAGCCAATAGAAATACTAAAAGAGATAATTTTTTCATCATAAATTTTTTTAGGAAATTACCCCGCTTCCCAATAATTCTGGGCCCATATACCAAGCTACAAATTGTCCTTCCGTTATGGCAGATTGCGGGTTTTCAAATATAATATAAAGTCCGGATACCGTGCGATGTAATATAGCTTTTTCCAAAGCCTGTCTATAGCGGATCCGCGCCATTATTTCCATTTTTTGGTCTACTTCCAATTTTAAATCTTCACGTATCCAATGTATTTCTTCATTTTTAACAAAAAGTCCGCGTCTGTAAAGCCCCGGATGATCTTTTCCTTGGCCAGTGTATATAACATTTTCGTCTACATCGGTATCAATTACAAATAGGGGTTCTTTTGTACCACCAACAGCAAGACCTTTGCGTTGCCCTTTTGTAAAATAATGTGCGCCGTGATGCGTGCCCACTTGCTTGCCGTCGTTAAATGAATAGGTGTGTTTGGCCGAAAGATATTCCAATTCTTCTTCTTCGGAATTAAACTCTGGCGCTTTCATTTTATATTCTGAAAAACTTGCGGGAACTTCAACTATAGCCCCATCTTTTGGCGCCAATTTCTGTTGAAGAAACTCAGGAAGTCGCACTTTTCCAATAAAACACAATCCTTGCGAGTCCCGCTTTTCGGCAGTAATTAAATTTTGTGCGGCAGCAATTTTTCGAACTTCCGGTTTCAACAATTCGCCTATAGGAAATAATGTTTTTGATAGTTGTTCCTGCGAAAGTTGACAAAGAAAATACGATTGGTCTTTATTGGGATCCTTGCCAGCAAGTAATTGGTAAGTTTCCTTTCCGTCCTTTTCAATTGTGCCCTTTCTGCAATAATGGCCTGTTGCCACAAAATCTGCACCCAAACTAAGGGCAATTTTCATAAAAACATCAAACTTAATTTCGCGATTGCAAAGTACGTCTGGGTTTGGGGTGCGCCCCATTTTATATTCGCGAAACATATAATCTACAATACGTTCTTTATATTGTTCGCTTAAATCTACGGTTTGAAATGGAATGCCGAGCTTTTCAGCCACCATCATAGCGTCGTTGCTATCTTCTAGCCAAGGGCATTCGTCTGAAATGGTCACAGAATCATCGTGCCAATTCTTCATAAAAAGACCTATAACCTCATAGCCCTGTTCCTTTAAAAGATAGGCTGCAACACTGGAATCAACACCTCCGCTAAGTCCGACAACTACTCGTTTTTTCATATTAAATACATATGTAATCCTTTGCCCTGAATGGTTTCAGGTTACGAAGGGCAAAGATAAAAAATAACTATTGCTTATAACAGTCGGAAGGGAAGCTGCTTACTTACCGCGGACTCTGCTTTTTATCGACTTTTGGATAGGTTTCCTCCAGCACAACTTTTCCGTCTTTGTAATATTTCCAAAGACCGTGTTTTTGGTTGTTTTTGTAAGCCCCTTCAATAACCACATTGCCGTAGGCATCGTAATAGGTGGCGGGCCCGTGCAGTTGGTCGTTTGTGTATAATAGCTTTTTTAAAAGGACGCCTTCGGGGGAATAATAATTGTTTTCGCCTTCCTTAATGCCATTTTTATAGGTGGTTTCCTCAGTTAATTTGCCGTTGGGGTAGTAGGTTACAATTTTACCCTCCAATTTGCCGAAATTATAATGTTCGCGGGTCATTACATTTTTCGACTTTGCGTGATAATAGACCCATTCGCCAATGCGATCTTGGCCTTTCATTTTACCTTCGCTAACTAGTTTGCCCTTAACGGTAAAGTACTTTACTTCGGCAATGTCATCCTTCCCTGTAAAATTTTTAATTACCATGGGCTGGCCCTTGCATTCCTCGCAATAGAATTTAAACTCGCCTACTTCGTTCCCGTGTTCAAACCGGCCCTCATAGCGCAATTGTTTTGAACCCTCAAAGTTCTTTTTCCAAAGGCCATGGCGATTACCTTCAGCATCCACCTGGTTTATTTCATCTTGTGAAAACGCAAAAGGGGAGGAAAGTATTATTCCGAATAAAAGGATAAAAAATTTTGTTTTCATTTTTATGTTCTGTTTTCACTAGCCTAAACGCAGAAATTCAATTTCTATTTTATAGCCAATAGTTCCCCTTTGGGGGTTAGGGGGCTTATTTTCCTTTCTTTTGTTGTTCTGCCTGTTCCATCATTTCAGCCATTTTACGCTGAAATTTGTTCTGTTTTTTTGGAGTGGCTTTTTTTACTTGAATTTTGGCGTGTACCTTATCTTCATCAATAATAAAGTTTTTTATCACCAACATAATACCAATTGTAATAAGGTTAGAAACAAAGTAGTATAGTGAAAGTCCACTAGCATAATTGTTAAAGAATACCAACATAAACAATGGTGAAAGGTACATAAGGAATTTCATGTTCGGCATTCCCGGTTGCTGCTGTTGCTGCATACTTTGGCCCATGGTCATCATCATATAAACAAAGATGGCGATGGAAGCCAAAATAGGGAATAAACTTACGTGATCTCCATAAAAGGGAATATTGAAAGGCAATTCTGCAATGGTATCATAGCTAGAAAGATCGTCTGCCCACAAAAAGCTTTTCTGTCTTAAATCGAAAGCTGATGGGAAAAAGGTAAACAAGGCGTAGAATACCGGAATTTGCAGCAATGCCGGTAAACAACCCTTAAGCGGACTCGCGCCGGCAGAGTTTTGCACCTTCATTGTTTCCTGTTGTATTTTCAGGCTATTTCCTTTGTATTTTTCTTTAATCTCGTCCAATTCCGGTTTTAGAACCTTCATTTTTGCCTGCGCCAAATACTGTTTGTATTGTACTGGCGAAAGCATCAATTTTATAAGAATTGTTAGAACAATAATTGCAATTCCCGCAGGAAGAAAATCGGTTAAAAATCCGAATACAGGAATGATGATGTATTTGTTAATCATTCCGAATATTCCCCAACCTAGAGGCATGGCCTCATCTAGATTTCGGTCGTATTTTTTGAATATCTGATAGTCAGATGGACCGTAATACATATTCATATTATGCGCCAAAGCTCCGTTTTTAGGCTCCAGCAGCATCTTTGCACCGTATTGTTTTGTAAAGGTTGTATCTACTTCCTCGTCTAAAACCAAATCGACCGAAGTAAGTTTTACTTCTTTAAAAGGCGAATCTGTTAATAGCATAGAACTGAAGAAATGCTGGCGGAAGTTCATCCAGCTTACGTCCTCTTCAAGTTCGTCATCTTCACCCGTTGGCGAAAGTTTTGAATGCTTATCGCCCTCATATTCATACGTTAGACGCGAGTATCTGTTTTCATATGAAATACTTTTGGCGTGGCGATATCCTTTCAATTGCCAGTCCAAATACATAGGTTGTGAAGTGTTTATAACCCCATCCAAACCTTGGCTGTTAATGCTGAAATCCATCATATATTCGCCGGGATGCAAAGTATAACGGTATTCAATAAACCCATTTTCTGAAGTTTTCAACTTCATGGAAAGTACCTTGTCATCGCCATTTTGGCTTAAGGTAGGCTCGAAATATAAATCCTGTGAATTTAAGGTTCTGTTCTCAGCAGTAAACTGAAGGTTTAAGGAAGCGCTGCCGTCCTTAATTAAGTAAACTGGAACTGAATCGTATTTAGTGAAATTTTTCAGAAGTGCTTCAGAAATGTAACCACCTTTATTACTTACTTCCAAGTAAAGCACATCGTTTTCAAAAACGGTGATACCTTCTGTAGCCGAAGGAAGTGTGCCCGAATAGGCAAACGAACCCAGTTTATTCTTTAAGTCCTCAAAAGCAAGGGAATCGCCAGGTTTTACAGCGGCCATAGTATCGGCAGTTGCTTGGGCCAAGGTAATGTCCTGCTTGCTTTTCTCGGCTTGAGCCTCTTTGGCTGCGGCTTCAGTTTTAGCTTGTTCTGCCTGAAGTTCTGCTTCGGTTGGTTTGTTCAGATAAAGCATCCAAATAAGGATACCTCCAATTAATAAAAAGCCAATAAGTGAGTTAAGGTCGAATTTCTTTTTTTCCATTGTTACTTTCTTCTTTTGAAATTTTTCAAAAGCATGTTATCGTTAATTATAAGTGGCAGGCAATAACCCCGCCCTTTTTAGCATTGCGTCAATTTGTCCTAATTATTTCTGGTGGAATGATCGTGCACCGCTTTTACGAAGGCCACGAATAAAGGGTGCGGATTAATAACCGTACTCTTATATTCTGGGTGATATTGAACACCAACAAACCAAGGATGGTCCGGAATCTCAATAATTTCAACCAAACCTGTATTAGGGTTTATACCGGTGGCAATTAAGCCTGCAGCTTCCAATTGTTCCCTATAGGTGTTGTTGAATTCATATCTGTGGCGGTGGCGCTCCTCTATAGTTGCGGTTTTGTACACCTTACTAGCAATGCTTCCTTTTTTCAAATCGCATTTCCAAGAACCCAAACGCATGGTGCCGCCCATATCGGTAATATTTTTTTGGTCTTCCATAATACTGATTACCGGATTTTTGGTTTGCGAATCCATTTCAGTACTGTTGGCATCTTTTAATTTTAATACGTTGCGTGCATATTCTATAACCGCCATTTGCATTCCAAGGCAAATTCCCAAGAATGGTAAATTGTTTTCGCGGGCATATTTTACCGCTGCAACTTTTCCATCAATTCCGCGCTCCCCAAAACCTGGTGCTACCAAGATACCATCTAGTTTTGACAGTTTCTTGCCAATGGTTTTGGCATTTATGTGTTCGGAATGAATAAATTCCAGTTTTACCTTTACTTCATTTTCAGCACCGGCGTGAATAAAAGATTCAAGGATAGATTTATAACTGTCCTGAAGCTCTACATATTTTCCTATAAGGCCAATACGAACTTCACCTTTGGGGTTTTTATGGCGCTGTAAAAATTTATTCCACTGCTTTAAATCCGGCGTTTTTGAATTTTTCAGATTTAATTTTTGAAGTGTAACCGTATCCAATCCTTCCTCAAGCATCATATTTGGTACATCGTAAATGGTAGATGCATCTATGGATTGAATTACGGCTTCTTGTTTTACGTTACAAAATAGTGCGAGTTTACGACGAAGATCGTCTGATAGTTCGTGCTCTGTTCTACAAACCAAAATATCTGCGCGAATTCCGCTTTCCATTAAAGTTTTAACAGAATGCTGTGTAGGTTTTGTTTTTAGTTCGCCGGCTGCAGAAAGGTAAGGCACCAGGGTTAAGTGAATAACCAAGGCGTTGTCATCGCCCATTTCCCACTTCATTTGGCGCACTGCTTCTATATATGGCAATGATTCAATATCGCCCACAGTACCGCCAATTTCGGTAATAATAATATCGTATTCGCCAGTATTGCCAAGCAGCTGAACGCGTTCTTTTATTTCGTTTGTAATGTGGGGAACAACCTGTACTGTTTTTCCCAAAAATTCGCCACGGCGTTCTTTTTCAATAACACTTTGGTAAATGCGGCCGGTAGTTACATTATTTGCCTGTGAAGTATTTACGTTCAAAAAACGCTCGTAGTGCCCAAG
>CAXBDO010000147.1:0-6300 GCA_963974165.1 uncultured Aequorivita sp. | reverse complement strand
CCCTGCCGTTTCCATTGATAATAGCCTTGAGGTTGGCGACGATGTTTTTGTTGCAGATCTTATTATGGCTGATTTCACGAACTGTATTATTTATGGCAACGAGCGCCGAGAGTTTTCTGTGTTCCAACACCCCGCAGCCGACTTCAACTTCAATTTTGAAAATAGTTTGTTACGTTTTGAAGACCCAACCGGAGAATTTAGCGATGAACCTTTATATAATTTCGATAATGCAGCCTTATACACAGCCACACTTTTTAATCTAGATCCTGTTTTTCAAAATACCGAATTGAACAATTTCAATATAGAAACGGAAAATTCAGGTGCCGAAAACATTGGTAAAAATGGCGTGGGTCCTAATTTAGATTTAAACAACATTCCCAGAAGCAATCCGCCAGATGCCGGAGCTTATGAAACAACCGAGTTTGATTGATTAAACAAACTAAAAAACCCGTCAAAATTTGACGGGTTTTTTATTGGTTAACTATTGAAAAAATAAATTCTTAAATTTTTCCAGAAGACAAAATCTAATAATCTATTCTTCCCTCCTTAGCTTCCCATTTTTTAAACACATTTTGGCCAGCTTGCCTTTCCAAATTTATAAACTTCACCTTTCTATTATCTATTGTTTTGTCTATTTCGTCATAAATAAAATGGTCGTCAAAACCTATATCTGCGGCATCTTCTTTGGTGCATGCGTAGAATACCGCTTTTGGGCGCGCCCAATAAATGGCGCCCAAGCACATGGGGCAAGGCTCGCAGGATGTATAGATTACACAATCATCTAATTGAAAAGTATTTAATTTTTTACAGGCATTACGGATTGCAACAACTTCCGCGTGCGCAGTAGGGTCGTTGCTTGATGTTACCTGGTTGAAACCTTCGGCAATTATTTCGCCATTTTTAACTACTACTGCACCAAAAGGTCCACCAGCATTATTTTCCATTCCTTGTTCGGAAAGTTCTATGGCACGTTTTATAAATTGTTTGTCTTTTTCTGTTATCATCTTTTAAATTAAGTTGAAAATAATAGTAATTCCTCGCCACTTTCATACGTATAAGTTCCCTGTTCTGAAAGCCCAAGTTTTTGAAGAAGTTTTACAGATTTGATGTTTTCGGGTAAAACTATACCAAGAATAGTATCGGCACTGAAATTTTCCTTGGCAAGTTTCATAACCGCCTGTGTTGCTTCAAAGGCGTAACCTTTACTTCCGAATTCGGCTAAAAAAGCGAATCCTATATCTGGAAAATCTAAGTTATCCCTTTTATACAATCCGGCAGAACCTATGGGCGTGCCATTTTCCTTTAGGGTTACCAAATAAGGCCCAAACCCATATTTTTCATAAATGGGGAAATAATTATTAAGCATATAGGCTTCTGCATCATCTACAGTTTTTATATTTCTATCGCCTATATTTTTAATCCAGCCTTCACTATTCATTAACTTATAAATAAAGGGAGCATCCTGTATAGCATACTCCCTTAATTCAAGACGTTCGGTTTGAATCATTCCTTAGCTTTTAAAAAGTGGCAAACCAGACATCATTTCGTTCACTTTCTCTGCAATGTTCTCAAGTTTAGCATCATTTTCCCTATTCATAATTACCTCATCAATAAGCGCTACAATTTTTTCCATATCCTTCTCAACCAGACCACGGGTTGTTACGGCAGCGGTACCAATACGAATTCCACTGGTTACAAAAGGCGATTTATCGTCAAAAGGAACCATATTTTTGTTTACTGTAATTTCTGCTTTGCCTAAAGCTTCCTCGGCTTCTTTTCCTGAAATATTTTTGCTGCGAAGGTCAATCAGCATCATATGGTTATCGGTTCCGCCCGAAATTATATCATAGCCTCTATCTACAAAATGCTTCGCCATAGCAGCCGCATTCTTTTTTACCTGCACCATATAGTGAAGAAAATCGTCGGTCAAGGCTTCCCCAAAAGCGATTGCTTTTGCGGCAATTATATGTTCCAACGGCCCACCTTGGTTTCCGGGGAAAATAGCGCTGTCTAAAAGACTGCTCATTTTTCGAAGGTTGCCGTTTTTCAATTTTATTCCAAATGGATTGTCGAAATCTTTTCCCATCAAAATCATTCCCCCACGTGGCCCGCGAAGGGTTTTGTGTGTAGTGGTTGATACCACATGGCAATGCGGAAGTGGATCGCTTAAAATTCCTTTGGCAATTAAACCGGCAGGATGCGCAATATCTGCAAATAGAATGGCGCCAACCTTATCTGCAATTTCACGGAAACGCTTGTAATCCATCTCTCTGGAATACGCCGAAGCACCCGCAATAATCATTTTGGGCTTTTCTTTAATGGCTATTTCTTCAACTTTATCATAATCAATTAATCCAGTTTCCTTTTCAACCCCATAAAAAACCGGATTGTAAAGTTTCCCTGAAAAGTTAACCGGCGAGCCATGGGTTAAATGCCCCCCATGTGAAAGATCAAACCCCAAATATTTATCGCCCGGTTGTAAGCAAGCTGCGAACACCGCAGTGTTTGCTTGCGATCCACTATGCGGTTGTACGTTCGCGTATTCTGCGCCAAACAATGCCTTTGCACGATCTATTGCAATTTGCTCTACTTCATCTACTACTTCACAGCCACCGTAATAGCGTTTACCGGGGTAGCCTTCCGCATATTTATTGGTTAAAACGGAACCGGCAGCCTCCATAACCTGGTCGCTTACAAAATTCTCTGATGCAATTAATTCCAGACCATTTAATTGGCGTTGTTTTTCCTCTTCTATCAATTCAAAAATTTGTTCGTCTCGTTTCATATGTAAGCTAATGGGTTTGCAATTTTAGTTAAAAAAATTACGAGAAATCTAGGGTTACAACCTTAAATCTGCACCTACAATTCCCGCTTAAAGTTAATTAAATCCAAAAATACTAATTACATTCGGTAACTATCATGAAATATATATATTTGACGAAGAAATTTACTAACAAACCCTAGTTGAAATTAATGCAAAACAGTAATTAATTATCTGATTTCAAAGAATTTGAAAAAATTTTTAATTAGCTTTATTTCAACAACAAAAGAATTTTAAGATGCCGATAACCGCAAACGACCCCAAAAGAAAAACTTGGCTGGATACAACTCCAGAAACCGACTTCCCTATTCAAAACATCCCCTTCGGCGTATTTTTAACGCGCGACGATATTATTACCATTGGTACCCGAATTGGCGACTATGCCATTGACCTAGGTGCCCTGCACCAATTAGGATATTTTCAAGGCATTGAGCTTACCGACGATATTTTTCTTCAAGACACTTTAAATGATTTTATTAGTGATGGAAGAAAAACCTGGCGCCTGGTTAGAAACCGTATTGCCGATATATTTGATAAGGAAAACCCGCAACTTCGGGATAATGAAGACCATAGAAAACACATTCTCTTTACCTTAGATGAAGTAGAAATGCAGCTTCCGGTACAGGTGGGCGATTATACTGATTTCTATTCAAGTAAGGAACACGCTACCAATGTTGGCACTATGTTTCGTGGAAAGGAAAACGCTTTAATGCCAAATTGGCTACACATACCGGTTGGGTACCACGGAAGAAGCTCCTCCATCATTCCAAGTGGCATTAATGCCCGCAGACCTTGGGGGCAAACACTCCCGGAAGGTGCAACAGAGCCAGTTTTTGGTCCTTCCAAATTAATCGATTTTGAATTGGAAATGGCCTTTATTACTACAGATGCCAATGTATTGGGCGAGCCAATCCCCGTTAATGAAGCTGAAGAATATATATTCGGCCTAGTGCTTTTCAACGATTGGAGCGCGCGCGATATCCAAAAATGGGAATATGTGCCCTTAGGTCCATTTTTGGCGAAGAATTTTGCCTCGTCCATTTCCCCATGGATTGTAACTTTAGATGCCTTACAACCGTTTAAGGTTGAAGGTCCAAAGCCCGAGATGGAGCAACTTCCATATTTGCAATATAAAGGGAAAAAAAGCTACGATATAAATCTTGAAGTTTACATTGCGCCGGAAAACGCTGAAGAAACTAAGGTTACTACTTCCAATTTTAAATATATGTACTGGAATATGAGCCAGCAGTTGGCGCACCATACCATTAATGGTTGTAACGTAAACAGTGGCGATATGATGGGAAGCGGTACAATTTCCGGTTCTACTCCAGACTCTTTTGGATCTATGCTAGAACTTACTTGGCGTGGGGAAAAACCTCTGAAACTCTCTGATGGTTCGGAGAGAAAATTTATTAACGATAACGATACCGTAATTTTAAAAGGGTATTGCAAAAACGAAAATGTACGCATCGGTTTTGGCGAGTGCAGAACCAAATTGTTGCCTGCAATTAATCAATAATTATTGGTGAATTAAAGCAATAAATAATTTCTAAATAATCCAGAATTTCTATCCAAAAATAGCCTTCCTTACAAAATATTATCTGTGATGAAGGCTATTTTTTAATGCCTATTACCTTTAGGATATGACAAGGTTTTCATCCTAAAAAAGTAATTAAGTATGAATTTACTGTAACGTAATGATTCGAAGTTTTCACACCTGATTATGAACGATTTAAAATAAAATGTGGCATTAAAACATAAGTAAGCAATTCTTAATTTAAATAACTGCTTAATTAGAATGATTAATTTCAAAAGAAATTTTAAAGGCAATGGACCATTAAGAACGAAATTGCACGGTCTGCAAATTTTTATTCACAAAAGCCTATATAACATCCATGTGCCTCGTGCGCCGCTACGGCCCTCCAACTTATATAAATTGTGTGCATATTAGCTGGATTTCCTGGTGGGATATGGCAAACATATACTTTGTGATTATTAGCATTGGATCCTTCACTAAAACTAAATGACATACATGCCACTAGCAAAATTCCTATAAAAAAAGATAATTTTTTCATTGTGTTGATTTTAAATTAGTTAACAGTACTGAAAGTTAATAAAATAATCTTTCGTCACTACAAATAACTTGCTCTTTAACATTAGGATATTTGAATCATAATAATTTTGCAATAAATTGTGGCACCACTATTGTATTTTAGCCTTCATAACCAAATCAAATTGTTATGAAGGCTTTTTACATTCTTTTATTTATGGCCGTTTTCAGCGTTTCCTGCAACAGTGTAAAGCGTACCCAAAAATTTGTATCCCAAGGAAATTATGATGAAGCAATAGAACTGGCTACTAAAAAACTTCAAAAAGATAAGGATGCCAAGGAGTACGATGCCCACATCAAAATTTTAGAGGATGCATTTTTAAAAGCAAAAGAGGATGACACACGCCGAATTTCGTTCTTAAAAAAGGAAAATAATCCGAATAATGCCAAGGAAATATACTTTACCTATTTGGCCCTACAGGCACGCCAAGACCTTATCCGTCCATTGCTACCATTATATAGCCTTGAAATGGGAAGAAAGGCAAATTTTGTTTTTTCAGATTATTCCAATGATTTAATGGCTGCAAAAGATGCGTATACCGCACTACTTTATCGCGAAGCTTTAGCGTATATGCAGCGCAATACAAAACATGATTACCGTAATGCGTACAATGTTTTGAGTCAATTGAATGAAGTACAACCCAATTATAGAGATGTAAATAGATTATTGGAAGATGCCCATTTTATGGGGACTGATTTCGTTTTTGTAAGGCTCAATAACCATACCGGCCAGTTTATCCCCTTCAGATTGGAACAGGATTTAATGAATTTAAGCACTTATGGTCTAGATGATTTTTGGACTGAGTACCATAGCCAACAGGAAAATGGAATTAATTATGATGTGGGAATTGACCTAAACTTTCAAACCATTCAAATTTCACCTGAACGTATTACAGATAGACAATACACCCGCAATCAACGGGTAAAAGATGGATACGACTATAGACGCGATCGTCGTGGAAACATAGTTCGCGATAGCCTTGGCAACCCTATCAAGATTGAAAAATTTATAGATGTTTCAGCAGTTGTTACTATTACCACACAACAAAAAAGCGTTTTTATGGGCGGCGCTGTAATCTATAAAGATTTAAATACTAGAAGGCAAATTCAAAGTTTTCCGCTTTCTTCGGAATTTATTTTTGAAAATGCCTTTGCAAAATTTCGTGGTGATGAGCGCGCACTGACAGCCGAGGATCGTAGACTTTTGGGCGGTTATTTTATTCCCTTCCCGAACAACGAGCAAATGGTTTTTGATGCCGGACAGGATCTTAAAGCAAGATTTAAGGAAATCTTGAAGGATAATACTTTCCACTAAAAAAATCAATCCACAAACCGCTCTAAATGTGCCGCTTCAATAGAATGATGAGAA
>CAXBDO010000146.1:0-6313 GCA_963974165.1 uncultured Aequorivita sp. | reverse complement strand
TTTGCATCCATAGCTCTGCAGGGTTGGGTGGAATAGTACCACTTACCATAAGCGAAAGATTTGGGTGGGTGTTGGATGGCTGTAAATAATCTGCAGTAGTTGTATCTGGATATACTAAATATTCAACTACCCCTTTATTTTGGAAATCGTGGTCTATATAGCGCTGTAATTGTGGGTTTCGAATATCGGCCCCAACCAAGACAACTTTGGCACCACTATTTGCCAAGGTAATAGCAAGGTTTGAAGATACAAAGGTCTTCCCTTCCCCTTTTACCGTTGAGGTTACAAAGATGATTTTACCAGTATCGGTTTGTTCTTGTTTATCCAATACCAAGTATTGCAAGTTGGTACGGAGAATCCTAAAGGATTCGGCCAGGATGGAATAGTCATTAACCTGTACCAATTCATTTTCCTTTTTACCAATTTCAGGCACTTCCCCCACAATAGGAATATCGCCCCCATTGCGCTCAACAAAGGCTCTGTTTCGTATTTTGTTATCCAATAACTGCTGAATATAGATAACCAGAAATGGAATCAATAGACCAAGAATTAGGGCGGCCAAGAAAATAATCTGTCTTTTTGGCGATACTGGGGCGGCAGAGCTGTAGGCACTGTCTACAATTTTTGCTTTGGGAGTGGTAACCGCTAAAGAGATGGCAGTTTCCTCACGTTTTTGAAGTAAGTAGAGGTAAAGGGTTTCCTTAATTTCTTGTTGGCGGCTGATGCTTCTAAATTGTTTTTCCTTGGCGGGAATGGAAGAAATGGCACCGCCTATTTTGGCACCTTGTTGGTTAAGACGGTTACGCTGTATTTGAAGCCCACTTTTAACATTCGCCAAACTCTGTTTAATGTTGGCACGCATACCTGAAATTTGACTTTCAAGGCCTACAACCATAGGGTTTTTTAAGGTGCTACTTTGTAAGAGCTTGTTGCGTTGCAGGATCAATTGATTATACTGCTCAATTTCCCCATCAAAGCCATCCTTGGCAACGCCTAAGTTGGCAGGCAATAAGTCGTCGGGATTACCATTGTTAAGGTATTCCAGCATGGTATTGACCAAGGCAATCTGGGTTTCAACCTCAAGTTGTTTTTTATTAAATTCACTGGCATTCTCCAAAAACAATTGGCCTTCTGCGGCAATATCAGTTAACCTGTTTTCCTGCTTAAATTCAACTTTGCCTGTCTCAACACTGTCCAATTCACCAGTAATAATTTCAAGTCGGCTTTGAATAAAGTTGGCCGTATTGCGCGAAATCATATTTTTATCATTAATAGCATCGTCGTTATATTGGGCTATCAATTCGTCTAGAATAGCCTTAGCTTTTTCCGGGATGGGGGAAACAAGTTCCAGGCCAATAACACTACTGTTTTTGCTTACTTGGGTAGCGGCAATACCGCTTCTTAAGCTGCTAACCACGGCATCCTTACTTCTAATATTAATGCGAAGCTCGGTATTTTCTATGCCCTTATTTAAAATTGCCAGATTAGGGGTGACGATAATGGTGCCCCATTCAAAGGTTATGGGTTGTCCGAATTTATATGTCTTTTTGTTCTGCCCATCCATTTTTAAGGAAAAGGAGGTAGTTGAGAGGGCTTCTATATGAAGGAAACCGACGGGTACGTTTTTACCTTCTTCATTCGAAATCAATTTTACATCGAAAGGACGATTAAAAAAAACTTCTGCATCGCGAACATTACCTTCCTTATAATAGCTAATTTGAAGGTTAAGTTCATCTACTACTTTTTCAGTTAGCGATTTGGATTTTAAGATTTCAAGCTCATTGTCAAAATCGGAATTGGAAAGGCCGGCAATCCCCATATCTTGAAAGGCAGAAAGCTCTGAGAGGGCATTACTCTTTTCATCTTTAATTAGGATAGTAGCGGTTACTTTATAGGAAGGTACTGTATAACGTAAATAAATATAGGCACCCGTTAGGGCAAGCAAAACCCCTATAATAAACCAAGGCCAATACCGAAGGTAGGCTTCTAGTTGCTCCCTTAGGGTTAGTTCTTGTTCTTCAGTATGGTTAGTGGGTAGGTCTTGCATGCGGATCTGTTATAGTTGATGGTTGATGGTTGTTGGTTGATGGCTTATTAGTTGATAGTTGATAGTTGATGGTTGTTGGTTGATGGATTTTTAGTGGGCAGTGGGCAGTATTATTGAGTTATTGGGTTATTGGGTTATTAGTTTTCGATTTCGTTTTCAATTTAATTAGTTATCTAAATACAATTACCAATACTGATAGTAACAAAGACGCTATACTAATATATATACCTGTGTTTCTATTAAAACTACTGCTTTGTACTTGGGCGTTGTTGGGTTCTACGTAGATGACGTCGTTTTGTTGAAGGAAATAATATTCACTGTTTAGAACAGAGGAATCCCTGAAATCTAAATATGCATATTCCTTTGTGCCCCCATTATCTCGAATTACCAAAACATTATCCCTACGGCCAAAAATAGTCATATCGCCCGCCAAGCCAAGAGCTTCGGGTAATGTTAGTCGTTCTCCCTCTACGTTATAGGTGCCCGGTCTTGCTACTTCCCCTAATACACTAACCTTAAAATTAACCACCCTAATAGTTACAATTGGGTCTTTTACATATTCTGAAATGCGCTCTTCCAGAAATGTACCCAATTCATTTCTGCTAAGACCAGCTACTTTTATTCTTCCGAGAACAGGAAAGTCTATGGTACCATCTTCAGAGGTTAAATAAGCTTGTTGTTGGGTATTTGAGGAAAATGTTGTGCCGCTAAATTCTTGGGATGGCCTTGATTCAGTAATCAAGTTAAAAGGACGCACGGCATTTAGGTCGTACGCAGAGACTACAATGCTTAAAAGATCATTTGGCTGTATCTTAAACCTATTTTGAATGCCATCTACCAAAGCTTTACGTTGGTCCAAATCTTGAAAGTATACTATCTTTTTACGCGGGACACAGGAGGCGCCAAGCCCCATTATTAAAATCAATAGCAAAAACTTAGCCGTGAAACCTTTCATTCTTTTTTTTCTTGCAAATATATGGTTCTTTATTGTTTATTGGAATTTTTAGGGGGAGTTATTGGGGTGGGGAGGAAATTTTTGGGTTATTAGCGAAAAGTTATTAGCGAAAAGGGAAAAGTTGATGGGTTTATGAGTTTAAGGGGTTTAGGAGGTTTAGGAGGTTTAGGAGGTTTAGGAGGTTTAGTGAGGTTTAGTGAGGTTAGGTGCGGTGATGATTCAAATTTCAAAGGACAATTGAATGCCAAATCCCAAATCACAAATTCCAAATGACAAATAACCATTCAAATCTCAAATTGCAAATTCCAAATGACAAATAATCGATTAAAGCTCAAATCTCAAATTGCAAATTTCAAAGGACTATAAATTCCAAATTATAATACCCAAATGACAAATAATTGTTCAAATCTCAAATCACAAATTCCAAATGACAAATAATTGTTCAAAACTCAATTAACAAATTCCAAAGGATGAATGACAGTTAAAATCTCAAATTCCAAAGGACCATTTAAATTCCAAATCACAATGCCCAAATGAAAAATAATTGTTCAAATCTCAAATCTCAAATAGCAATTTCCAATTGACTAATGGCTAATGGCTAATAATAGTTCAAATTCCAAAAATCAAATTCTAATGAAGAAATTACAATAGGTTACTTCCAATTTCTAATTTCGATTTCACATTCAAAATTTGAAGTCAGTTGGACGTTATGGTTATTCGGTTATAAGTAAATGGCCTCTGGTAATCCAAATGTTTTTCATTAATCCAAATCGGCGTAAACGGAATTTTGGCTGAGGTATTCGGGTACTAGGACTTTTAATTTTTTGATGATGGTTTTCTTTTTTCCTACGGTGTTTATGAGGACGTCCAATTCATCTAGAGCTTGGCTGATAAAAGTATATTCGTACTCCACTACCCCACTTACCATTATTTTTGGGTGAAAGGTTGGCAATACTTTTTCGCCGGCGTTGAGGAGTTCTTCATAGAGCTTTTCGCCTTCCCGTAGGCCAGTTATTTCAATTGGAATATCTTCGTAGGGCTTTAAACCGCTTAATTTTATCATACGTTCGGCCATATCGAGAATGCGAACGGGTTTACCCATATCGAACACAAATATCTCCCCTCCTTTGCCCATAGTACCTGCTTGCAATACCAATTGGCAGGCTTCCTGGATGGTCATGAAGTAGCGGATAATGTCTTTATGGGTAACGGTTACGGGACCGCCATTTTTTATTTGTTCCTTAAAGAAGGGAATTACGGAGCCGTTGCTGCCCAAGACGTTACCAAAACGGGTGGTAATAAATTTTGTGGTGACGCCTGGCTTTCTTTGCAGCGCCTGTACATACATCTCCGCTGCGCGTTTGGTGGCGCCCATTACGTTGCTAGGGTTGACCGCTTTATCTGTGGAGATCATTACAAAACGTTCACAACCGAATTGACAGGCCAATTCCGCTAGGATACGAGTACCCATAGTATTGATGCGAATACCTTCCCTAGGGTGATTTTCTATCATGGGCACATGTTTATATGCGGCGGCGTGATATACTACATCGAATTTAAATTTTTCAAAAATGCCCGTCATACGGCCCCTTTTGGTAATATCTGCCAGATAACATTGATATTTAAGTTCGGGGAATTCTTTTTTTAGGTAAAGATCGATGCCATGAAGGGCACTTTCGGCATTGTCTAAAACAATCAATTTTTTAGGCCTAAAGGCGGCTATCTGTTTTGCCAATTCACTTCCAATACTTCCCGCCCCTCCAGTAACCAGGATAGTTTTGCCATACAGATCGTCTCCAATTAGGTGAATGTCGGTTTCAATAGGATTACGCTCCAATAGATCTTCAATTTGAAGGGGGGCTATCTTTAAACGGATATCGGTTAATTTACCCCATTTTTCGGGCATAGAGGTGTTATAGACTTCTAGGCCGGCAGCGAAAGTTTTTTCGACCAAACGATTTTTTTCAGGTACTGAAAGACTATCACCTACCAACAATAGTCCGTTAACGTTGAATCTACGTTTAATGTCCTTTAAATCATTCTATACCTTGCCGCAACAGTTTAGAATAGGCAGGTTCATAATTTTATAATTATGGCCGGTATCGTTAGTGCTAACAAAGGCCACGGGCCTGTAGGGAGAATTGGCATCGCTGACCAAAGATTGGGCCAAGCCGATACTTTGATCGTTTACTCCAAATACCAGAATGCGCTTTTTGGAATTGTTAGAGGCGGCCTTACTCATATAGCGATAAGACTCCTTGACGGTTATACGGAAAGCAATTAAAAAACCTAAAGACAGAAAGGTATATAAAAGTAAGCCAGTACCCGCAAATATTTTGGTGCCGGTATACGATAAATAGGCATTATTGCCTATCATGGTCAAGAGAAATACGGAGCCGGAAGCCAGGGCCAGTCTATAAACATCAGTAAAAGTACTATGCCGTATAATGCCGGAATAGGTTCGAAAGAGGGCAAAGCAGATTAATTGTATAGTTAGAAGCACCGCAGTGCGTTCCACTACCGTTAACACATTGTAAGTTGAGATGGGAATAAGTCGCAGCAGGCCTACGGTAACAATATAGGAAAATAGACAGATGCTTAAATCGATAACAATTACCATCCAGCGTGGGAGAAAGTGCTGCTCCAAAACGAAGTTTCTTACCCCAGCATACTGGCGGTGGATAAAGTTTGATTTGGCTTTTGCTCCCATAATACTATTATTTAAGATAGTTTAAAATAGTTTTGGCAATTCTATCGCGGTCTGCATCACTTAGGTTGCTGCCAGAGGGCAAGCATAAGCCAGTATTGAACAGATTTTCACTAATAGTATCGCCATAATATGGGGAATTGTGAAAAATTGGTTGAAGGTGCATAGGTTTCCACAAGGGCCTAGATTCTATATTCTGGGCCAGTAGCGCTTCCCTAAGACCATCTGGATTTATATTTGTATTTGGATTATTAAAAGTGATACAGCTAAGCCAATAGTTACTGAAAAAATCAGCATTCGGCTCTTCAAAAACAGTGATTTCTGGAATGTTAGCAAAGAGATCCTTATAAAATACATTCATTTTTCGGCGTAGGGCAACGTGCTTATCCAATACTTCCATCTGCCCCCTGCCGATACCAGCAACAACATTACTCATACGGTAATTATAGCCGATGTGGCTATGTTGGTAATGCGGGGCATCATCGCGGGCCTGAGTTGCCAAAAAGAGGGCTTGTTGTTTATTCGAACTATCCCTAGTTGCCAAGGCCCCGCCGCCAGAGGTAGTAATTATTTTATTTCCATTAAAGGACAGGATGGAGAAATC
>CAXBDO010000145.1:0-6324 GCA_963974165.1 uncultured Aequorivita sp. | reverse complement strand
GGTAGTTTTCGACCGGCAATCTCTCGAAAACCTAAATGAAAACTAAACATGTAGAAGGCAGTATAATTGCTTGTTTGGACGAGGGTTCGAATCCCTCCGGCTCCACTAAAGTCCAGTAAACATTAGGTTTACTGGACTTTTAAATTAAAGCCATTATTAAAAATCTTCAGAAAAGGTTTAATGAAAATTTTCCGTTACCTTGTTGCTTAATTTCAACAATTATCCAAAACCTTCATTATGATTTTTTTTGAAACTATACTTTCCTTCCTAAAAAATAAGGAATACAGAATCTTACTCCTTACAACCATCTTGGTAATTGCAATTGGTACGGTAGTTTACCAATATCTGGAAAACTGGACGTGGCTTGACTCTTTATATTTTTCAATAATTACCCTCACTACTATAGGTTACGGCGACTTTTCGCCCCAGACTGCAGCGGGCAAGTGGTTTACTATTTTCTATATCATTTTGGGAGTGGGCATTATTCTTACTTTTATAAACACCGTTTACAAGCACTTTTCTCCCAATAAAAAAGACGAGAATATTGAATAGTTGGTTATAGTGAAATCAATCCATTACAGCTGAAGAAAACGAATAGTTATTTGAAGGTTAACGGGCTTAACGCTTCCTAAGCATACATTCTTAAAATCGCAACCAATTCGGGTATAGAGCTTATATTTAATTTTTCGAAAACCCGGTTTTTATAGGTACTTACAGTTGATGAATGAAGATTCAACTGGTTTGACAGTTCCTTAAGCGGCAAACCTTGCACTAATTTATTAGCAACTTCCAGCTCCCTATTAGACAAAGCTTCTAATGGCGACCCGCTTAGTTGCTTATTGATGGTATTTGAAACCATATTATCCTTTATTTCATCGCTTATAAATCTGCCCTTTTGCAGCATAGCCGAAAGTGCCTCGTCAATCTGTTCCTTAGATGACAGTTTGTTTAGAAAACCGTTGGCCCCCATTTTTAAATAGCGCAGGGCATAAAGGTTCTCGTCCTGTGAAGAAAAAATAAGGATTTTTAAATCTGGCTGCTTTATTTTAATAAAATCTATTGCTTGTTGTAAGGTACCGTTGGGCATGTTTACATCTAATATAACAAGGTCAAAAGTTTCTTGTGAAATAAGCGTAGAAAGCGATTTGTAATCTTCCACCTCAGATAGGGCCGCGAAAGGACGAAGCTGTTTAATAACTTGAACAAGTCCCATTCGCACGATACCATGATCGTCTGCAACTAAGATACGAGTGCCAGTCTGCATAGATTTTTATTTTTCTAATTGGGGGAGAATAATTGATATTTTGGTACCCACATTTTCTGTAGAGGTAATTTCCAAACTTCCTTGCAACAAGGTTACGAAATTTTTCGCAATTTTTAGGCTTAAACCGGCTCCAATTTCACCCTTAGTTCCTTGAAAAACTGGGCTTTGAAACGTAAAAAGCAACTCCTGAGCCTCTTGCGCCATTCCTGTTCCCATATCGCTAATAGACAGAATTATCTTATTATCTGCCTCAAGCGCCTCGAATTGAATGCTATGCTCGGGATGTGAAAATTTTATGGCATTGTCCATTAACTTTTTCAAAATAAACAAAACCAAAAACTGATCATTTTGAAATACTAAGCTTTCATTCCCCTTAAATTGAAAGTCGAGTTTTTTGTCTTTTAATCTAACCTCAAATTCGTTCCTTAACTGTATAAATAGATCTAAGGCAAATATTTTTGAAGAATTGGATTCAAAATCTGCGAGCTGTGTTCTAATCCAGTCACTTGTGTCGGTTACTGTTCGTAGGTTCTTTTTGGCATCCTGTTTTATACGGGGCAATAGTTTAAAAAAATCGTCCTTACTTAATGTTCCAGCTTCAACGGCTTCAATAATCCAGGAAAGACTGCTGAAAACTTCTTTAAAATCGTGGGTAATCAATGAAATCCATCCTGTTTTTAATTCACTCTCTGCCTGTAATCTATGTATCTCTGCAGTAAGTTTTTCTACTTCGGTACTCATGGTTTAAATATTCTTTTATGCTTGCACTTTACTTTAGGTTTGTTTTTTTTAATCGTTATTCCACAGTTGATACGCCCAGCCATTTTGAAATCATATTGCCCAGGGTCTGTTTTAACAGGGGCTTGGTTAAAAAATCTGTCATTCCCGCTTCAATACATTTTTCCTTTTCGCCCGGAAGACTGCCTGCAGTTAGGGCTATAATAGGAACTTCAACATGTTCTTCGGCTGCCCTTATTTTTCTGGTGGCGTCTAGGCCATTCATTTTTGGCATCTGAATGTCCATAAAAACAATATCAGGGTTTTCCTGACTGTATTTTTCAACGGCTTCCTCCCCATTTATGGCTTCAACAATAATTGCCGTTGGCACCAAACTTTGCAAAAATAATCGGGTTAGATGCATATTTACCTCATTGTCTTCCGCCACTAATATTTTTAATTCCATTTGTGTTGGTGCTGCCTTTACGTCTTTTGGAACCTCGGGTTTTTCAGTTTCCATGTTTTTAAGGCTAGACAACATCTGGTACATCTGCTTCATCCTAATAGGTTTAACGAGCCTACTGGCAATATCCAGTTCATCGCAAGCTGTTTGCAATTGGTCGTCGTCTGAGGAGCTATAAAGCACTATAAAGGGTTGTTCAGTGGTCTCAGAGGGTTTTAGACCTTTTATTTTTCTGATGGTTTCAATGCCGTCCATAATTGGCATATGATAATCCATAATTATAACGTCGAACTCCGGATTGTCCAGCATAACCAATAGGGCCTTTAATCCGCTATCTGCCTCTACCACTTCAATATCCTTGATTTCCAACATCCTTCTCAGGATTTTTCTATTATTTTCATTGTCGTCTACAATCAAGACTTTTTTGATTTCCTGCAGCCCGTTTTCTACCTCTTCATTCTCTACCTTAAATTCCAGGTCGAAATAGAAGTTACTGCCCTTGCCTTGCTCGCTTTCCAATTGTAATTTACTGTCGGCCAAAGCCAAGAGTTTATTCGAAATAGATAGGCCTAATCCTGTACCGCCATATCTTTTGGTAATACTGCCATCTTCCTGCGAAAATGGATTAAAAATTTCTACCTGTTTATCCTTATGAATTCCAATTCCAGTATCGCTAACCCCAAAACGCAGGCGCATCTTGCCGTTGCCGTAATCTTCCAGAATAGTAGCGTATAATTTTATTTCTCCTTGCTCGGTAAATTTTAAGGCATTGCCCAATAGATTCACCAAAATCTGCTTTAAGCGCATGGCATCGGCCCAAATATAACGAGGTATGTTATGGTCTATATCCATTAACATTTCCAGCCCTTTTTTATTTATGCCGAAGGCAACAATATTAAAGGCTTCGGAAACTACTTCCTCTACCTCTATTCTATCAATCGCCAACTTCATATTGTTGCTTTCCATCTTGGAAAAATCGAGAATATCATTGATAATACTATATAATGAAACCCCAGACTGATTTATAATCTCCAAATATTGCTTTTGGGTATCGTCCAAATTTGTTGCCAGCGCCAATTCGGTAAACCCAATTATTCCATTTAATGGGGTGCGGATTTCATGGCTCATATTCGCCACGAATTCCGATTTTGCCTTGAAAGCTTCTTCGGCTTCTTCCTTGGCTTTTTTAAGGTCGTTGTTCAGTTTTTTGCGCTCGGTAATGTCCAGCACATTGGTTAAAATCTGTTTTTTTCCAACTTCACTTTCATCGAGCGTACTCATAAAATACCAAGTAGCTCTTTCGCCATTTTTCTTAATTATGGCCATTTCGCCAGAAGCCTTGCCATATTTTTTAATGGCTGCAAGATAGTCTTCAATTTCATCGCGCTTTTCTGGCGCTATTAAATGGGATAAATTGCCCTGTTGCATTTCTTGCAACGAGAAACCGGTAGCTTCCAAGCCTGCTTGGTTTACCTCTAAAAAATTGCCTTCTAAATCGTGGATGCTTAAAATACCTTGAATATTATCGAACAAATTGCGGAATTTTTGTTCGCTCTTTTTAAGCAATTGTTCGCGTTCCACAAATTCGGTAACGTCGCGACCAATAGTGAAAATAAACTTTGCAGCCATATCTGGGGTGCTGGTCCATTCTATCCATTTTATGCCGCCATCCTTCGTTTTATATCTATTGGTGAAATTTACAACAGACCTGCCCGTGGTTAGCTTCTGCATGATATTTACAGTTTCCTCTACATCATCTTCGTGAATGAAATCTGTAAATTGAGATTCCATTAATTCTTCGCTCGTCCATCCCAATGTTTTTGAAAATGAAGGGTTTAATTTTATAAATACACCTTCAAAATTGGCAATACCTATTAAATCGTTTGAAAGTTGAAATAAGGTATCATGCTTTCTAAGACGCTGTTCTTTTTCCTTGCTGATTACCCATCTGTTTATTTGTAAAACAGATTTCTCCAGAAAGTTATTTTCAGTTTTTGTTAGCACCCGCTCCTTGTTGTCAAACAAGTTTAAACTGCCCAGCACAAGCCCCGATGAATCTAAAATTGGAAGCGAATCATAATATTTTACCTCAAATGATTCAACGGTATGGGGCGCCATGGCCAAGGTTTTTTCCTTTTTTTCCAGATTACTGATAGTTGAAACTCGAAGCGGCCATATTTTTTCAATAGTGCTGTCTGTTGAAGCTACAATAAAGACCTCATCTTCATAAACAATGGTAATGGTGCAAAGGGCTATATCGACCATTTCGGATACCGAAAAAAGAAGATAATCGAATACATCGGCATAGCGTTTTTTTAACGCGTTTAGCCTATTGATCGATTCATTTGGCTCAAGGGAATCTTTGGGTTTAACTATTTTCATTTTGTGGATTTAGCTATAATTTTTTTTAAAGGGCTGTAAAACTGTAAATAACATTAATGGAATAGGTACTCTTTTCTTTGGCCAGCAAAGTCTGGGCGGCATTGGCGGAAATTGCGTACCGCATCGTTAAATTTTTATCCAATACGGGAATACCACTATTTATAATCTTTTGGGAAGTGGTAGAAAGCGCCACATCTGGCGATCCTCCTTCTATGCCAACCTGCAAAATACTTGATGGCACATCAGACTGCACCCCTGCTTTTCTAAAAAAAGAAGCATCAGTTTTAACGTACAGTTCATAGGTTTCATTGTTGGAAATCTTTAATTGGTTCGGAATTGTCTTGGTTTCCCCATCTCTATATTTTGCCACCGTATTGAATTCAAAATTAATGTTCTGTCCAGAGGTGGGCATGGTTATTTCAGAAAGGGGCGAAACGCGCAATCCATAAGCAATATTATATGTTGAAGATGTAGAATTATCGGTGCTTTTTGCATCAAGGTTTAAATCGAACCTATAAGTACCCGCTTCATAAAAATAGGTCTTAAAATCTGCCTGCGACATGGTAATTTTTAGAGGAAAATTGGTTCTATTACCACTGGCAACATTTAAGGAATTGCCCGCCGTATAATCTTTCCAGCTACTGGAAAGCGGCAGGGTTGTAATTTTAGGGTTTGTACTCCCCAAACTAAGCATTGCTATATTTCGGGTACCCTGAACGCCCGTAGTAGATGTAAATTGAATTGTAGACGAAACGCTTTTGGCGTACAGTTTATAATTTAAGGTGTTGCCAATTACAAAATCGCCCAAACTAGATTCTACTTGCGAAGGAGCCGATCGGTAACTATCTAAGGAGGTAATTTGGGTAAAGGAAGTGTTATTTGCAGTAAGCCACGAAATGGCATTGGGCACAGAGATTATAACATTGAAAGTAACTGGCGTAAAATCTTCCGTATAATTCTGGGTTACCGCCAAACTGTAATTTCCGCCAACGTAGGCGTTGGAAACATAGGCATCTGACGGAATTTTAAAAGTGAATATAATATTGCCCTCATTAAAATTTCCTTTATCTGGAAAATACCAGGCCTGAAAGCTAGGGGTAAACCATTGAAACCCTGGCAATATATCTCTATTGTTATATAATGGTCGTTCGCCTCCCATGCTTTCAAGTTGCCAGTGCAGCACAGTATTTGGCAAGCTAACTCCGGCAAGCGTGGTATGCGTAAAATATTCGCTACTTACGGCCCTAAAAGAGGTTACGTTTTGCGCCTGCACTATGGCCGTACCACTTAGCAGTAATAAAATTTGTAAAACAATCCAGGTATATGTTTTCATGATTTCCGTGCCTTAAAATTTCTTGACCTTAATTTCGGTATCCTTCTTTTTGTACTCGAAGGTTAATACTTCTGGCAAATTTGAGTTTTCCAAGATAACCTTTTGTGAGGCATTTATATATTCATATTTATTATTTTCAATATAAATATCAAAACTACCGTTATC
>CAXBDO010000144.1:0-6331 GCA_963974165.1 uncultured Aequorivita sp. | reverse complement strand
TTGATGCAATAATACAATCGTCGCTTATAAATTTTTCGAGGGTAGAAAATAAGCTCTTTTTAACATCAAGGTTTTCAACTATCGCCTCGATTGTTAGATTTGAATCCTTTAATTCCTTTAAGGAAGAAACATAGTTGATATTGTTTTGGATGCGTTCTTTTTCGGTAGCATCAATTTTTGCTTTTTCTACCAATCGGGCCATTATTTTTTCCAAATCGGCCTCTGCTTTTTCCAGAGCTTCCGTTTTAGTATCGTATAACTTCACTGAACAACCGGCTGTGGCAGCTACTTGCGCTATACCCGCGCCCATTGTTCCCGCTCCTATAATTCCTACGTTTTTAATCATTTTTGAATTTTAATATTTACTTGATACTAACTCTCGATTGCGCTCGAGGTGACAAAAATTAATTCCCTTTAAAATTCGGTTTTCTTTTATTTACAAATGCATCAACTCCTTCGGCATAATCTTCACTTTGGGCAGATTCTATTTGCAATTTACTCTCCATTTTTAATTGTTTTTCCAAAGTATTGTTAAGCGAATTGTTTAGCAATCGTTTGGTTAATCCCAAGGCTTTTGTGGGCATAGAAGCCATGGTTTGTGCTAAAGCATTTACTTCTTCCACAAAGTTTTCTGAAGCAATTACTTTATAGACCATTCCTAATTTTTCGGCTTCTTGGGCCGAAACTTTATCGCCCAACATCATTAAAGCAGAAGCTTTTTGAAAGCCGATTAGTCGCGGTAAAAAGAAGGTGCCCGCACTGTCGGGTACTAACCCGATTTTACTAAAGGCTTGAATAAAACTTGCATTTTCTGAAGCAATTACTACATCGCACGCCAAGGCAATATTTGCACCTGCACCCGCTGCAACTCCGTTTATGGCTCCAATAATGGGCTTTTCGATATTTCTAATGCGTGTAATTATTGGGTTGTAATGTTCTTCCAAGATCTTTTTAAACCCGGGGTTTAATTCTGGCGAAGTAACTTCCTTTAAATCCTGCCCCGCACAAAATGCCTTGCCGTTGCCTGTAATTACAATGGCTCGAATTTCCGGACTTTTCTCGCAGGCGTCTAATTCGCTTTGAAGCAATAATGCCATTTCGCGATTAAAACTGTTGAAAACCTCTGGCCGGTTAAGGGTTAAGGTTGCAATATTATTGTTTATGGTTTTTAATATTGAGTTCATTTAGTATTTTTTGAAGATTGCTGACTAACTGCACTTTAAATTCCAAAAAACAGCAATCTGTAATTGTTAATTGTAAATCAATAATCCTTATTTCAAGCATTTAAAATAGTCAAAAGGTTCTTGACAGTCATTGCATTTAAAAAGGGCTTTGCAAGCTGTTGAACCAAATTGACTCACCAAATTTGTATTTGTACTTCCGCATTGCGGGCATTTTACCAATCTTTTTTCACCCAACAAAACATCTTTGTCGTGCGTTTCGGAAAGCGGCCGTGCAATTCCATATTCCTCCATTTTTCGCAGGCCTTCTTCGCTAATCCAATCTGTAGACCAAGCTGGGGAAAGGATTAATTTAACCTCAACTTTTTTCCCGATTTCTGAAAAGGCAGCCATTAAATCGTCTGCAATTACATCCATCGCCGGACAGCCGGAATAGGTTGGCGTCAATTTTATTTGTACGATTCCATTTTTCTCTACCGCTTCGCGAATGACCCCCAAGTCCAAAACAGAAAGCACAGGAATCTCCGGATCTGAAACTGTTTCCAGAACTGGAATTAAATCTTGCTGTATGTTTGGTTGTATAAGGGTCATTTTTATTATTTAGGCCTGTAAAATTTGAAAGGGCAGCCAGATATTAAAGTCTCTGGCATTCGCAGGAATTTTACCACGTCATATTCGGATAGGTGCGCTGCATATATTGTAAATCGGCCAAAATATAGCCCATGTGTTCTGAATGCACGCCTTCTTTTCCGCCTTTGGTAAAGTATTTATTTTCGGTTACTGTAAGGGTGGCTTCCTTTAAGACTTCAGAAACGGATTCATAATATTTATCTTTAAATGATGAAACGTCTATTCCAATTCCTTCCTTTACCATTTCCTTTTCAGCATCGGTCATATAAAAAAGTTCATCTGTATAGCGCCAAAGATCGTTGATTGCTTCCTGCATTTTAGTATTGCTTTCCTCGGTTCCGTCGCCCAATCTTTTCACCCAGTCTGATGAAAATCTTCTGTGATAGCTTACTTCCTTAATTCCCTTTTTAGCAATAGCCGAAAGAGTTTCGTCTGGACTGTTTTGCAATTTTTCCATCAACATTAAGTGATAAACATCAAATAAAAATTGACGGCCAATTACATAACCAAAATGGGTATTTGGCTGCTCGATCAACAGGCTATTTTTATATTCCCTTTCAATTCGAAGAAAGGCAATATCATCTTCAGTTTTATCTTCCCCTGAAATTTTTGCCGCGTATTGATAATAGCTTCGTGTTTGGCCCAATAAATCCAACGAAATATTTGTAAGGGCAATATCGGTTTCCAAATTAGGCCCGTGCCCGCAAAGCTCACCCAACCGCTGCGCAAGGATTAAGGTGTTGTCTGCGATTGTGAGGATGTAGTTGTATAAATTCCCGCGAAGGCGGGAATCTTCTGATGATATACTCATATTTCTATTTTTATTTCCGAATGGGAAATCGATTTGTTTTATAAATCAAATGTTCGTTATTCCAGTTTAGGCTTAAATCGAACCAGCCTGGATTCATTTCTTCAATTAATTTAACTTTCCATTCCCGATTCCACTTTTTCATTTGTTTTTCCCTTTTTGAAGCAATGTAACCATCTGCGAATTCTTCAAAATAAACCAGTTTATCACAATTGTATTTTGCCGTGAAGGCATTGCGAAAAACCTTAGTTTTATGTTCTTCAATCCGAGCATCAATATTATCTGTTACACCGATGTAAATGACACCTTGCGGTTTATTGGACATAATATATACATACCAATTTTTCATTTTCAGATAACATTGAAATTCTGCTTTCAGTTATAAGATTCCCGCCTTCGCGGGAATTTGTTACATATGCTTCACCTCATCGGGCAAATCATAAAAAGTAGGATGGCGATATACTTTGTCTTGTGCGGGTTCAAACATTTCGCCATTTTCTGCTGGATTGGAGGCGGTAATATTTTTGCTCTCTACAACCCAAATGCTAACGCCTTCGTTTCTACGGGTGTAAACATCGCGGGCGTTTTCCATTGCCATTTCGGCATCGGCAGCGTGAAGGCTTCCAAAGTGGCGGTGTTCCAAACCATTTTTACTGCGGACAAATATTTCCCAAAGGGGCCAATTTTTTGTGTTATTAGACATGAATTATTAGGTTTTAATATTAAGACTTAAGACCGCTTTGCGGTAGGAAAGAGGATGAAAGACTATAAATTGTTGATCATACGTCTTTCGTTCTATTGCCTTAGGTCTATTTTTAACTTGCTTTCGCTACTTTTTTATTTGCATTTTTTTCGGCGTGTGCCATTGCGGCATCGCGCACCCATTCGCCATTATTCCAGGCATTAACCCGGGCGTTCATACGTTCCTTGTTGCAGGGGCCATGGCCTTTTACTACTTGCCAGAATTCGTCCCAATCAATTTCGCCAAAATCATAGCTTCCCGTTTCTTCATTGAATTTTAAGTCTGGATCGGGAATTGTAAGCCCAAGCAAATCTGCCTGGGGCACGGTTTGATCTATAAATTGTTGGCGCAACTCATCGTTGCTTTTACGCTTTAACTTCCACTTCATGGATTGCTCTGTATGGATTGATTCGGCATCGGTAGGACCCAACATCATTAAACTTGGCCACCACCAACGGTTTAGTGCATCCTGCGCCATCGCTTTTTGTTCTTCGGTACCACGGCAAAGGGTTAACATTATTTCAAAACCTTGACGTTGGTGAAAACTCTCTTCCTTACAAACGCGAACCATAGCGCGGGCGTAAGGCCCGAAAGATGTATTGCATAACGGAACCTGATTAATAATAGCTGCGCCATCAACCAACCAACCAATGGCGCCCATATCGGCCCAAGTAACACTTGGATAGTTGAAGATTGACGAATATTTAGCTTTGCCGCTGTGCAGTTGTTCATATAATTCATCACGTGAAATACCCAAAGTTTCGCAAGCAGAATATAAATAAAGCCCGTGGCCAGCTTCATCCTGAACTTTTGCCAACAATGCAGCTTTTCGTCTTAAGGAAGGGGCGCGGGTTATCCAGTTACCTTCCGGCAGCATTCCAATAATTTCGGAATGGGCGTGTTGGCTCATTTGCCTAATGTGTGTTTGCCTATATTTCTCCGGCATCCAATCTTTCGGCTCTATTTTTTCGTCGCGCGCAATGCGGGCTTCAAAAATTTCTTCTAGGTTTTTAATTTCTTTTTCACTCATATCTTTAGCTTAAGGCTTTAAGTATATCACTTAAAGCTGTTACACATCAAAATCAACTTTTACTTTATCAGAAATCGGTACGGCTTGGCAGCTCAAAACTAAGTTTTGCCCTACTTCTTTGTCGCTAAGCGCATAGTTTATTTTCATTTCAACATTGCCTTCCAAGATTTGGCATTTGCAAGTGCTGCAAACCCCACCTTTACAGGCAAAGGGTAAGTCGGCTCCGGCAGCCAATGCGGCATCAAGTATATTGTCAAAATCTTTGGTCATAGTAAACTGAAATTCTTTTCCAGCATCAACTATGGTTACCTCTACTCCTTCTACATTTTGCTGCGCCAAGCGTTCAGCTCTTTTTATATCCTCTTCAGAAAGTCCAGTTACAAATAATTCAAAATGCACCAACTCTTTTGGAAGTCCAGCGTTTATTAGGTAGTTACTTACATAATCTACCATTTTTTCGGGCCCACATAAAAATACTTCACTGGTATCTGGAATATCGATAAAATTCTGGGTTAGAATCTCCATTTTTTCATCGTCGAATCGTCCATTGAAAAGTTCAATATCGCGACGTTCCTTGGTAAGAAAATAATATATTTCCAGTCTTCCAAAGTATTTATTCCGCAGCTGTTCCAAAGCTTCTTTAAAGATAATGGATTTCGCCGTTCTATTCACATAAAACAACTTACAAGTGGCATTGGGCTCCATTGCCAAATGGGTTTTAATCATTGAAAGCACTGGTGTAATTCCGCTACCGGCGGCAAAAAAGAGATAATTTTTCGCCTTTCCGGGGTCAACATCAACCCCAAACATACCACTTGGTTCCATAATTTCTAGGGTATCGCCAGCTTTTAGGGAAGAATTTACATAAGTAGAAAATGCCCCACCAGGAATGGATTTTACGGCAACCTGCCATTCCTTATCAATTGGGCTGGAACACAGACTATAAGAACGGCGCGTGTCTTCGCCATTAATATCGGCCTTTAGCGTTAAATGTTGGCCTTGACGAAAATTAAAATCGCCCGCCAAATTATCGGGAACATCAAAGGTTATAACCGAACAATCTTCGGTTTCCTTGTAAACGTCTTTTACTTTTATTTTATGAAATTTAGCCACCTGTTGTATGTAGATTAGAAAAACAAAACTAACGCTTGTTAGTTAGAATTGCAAATTATTATTTTGGACTGCTGAATGCTTTCTAAACATTTCAACATAAATATAGACTGCGCCTGAACTGAAGCCGTTAAACAATCCCTTTTATAAGCACCGAAACCATGTCTTTTTTAAGAATATTGACATCTAATTTCCCGCGTTTTTGATACCACAAATAAAGGGTTCGCAAGGTAGAAAGTATCGAAAATAGAATTACCTCGGGATGCGATGGCTTTATTTCGCCAGCATCTATGCCCTGTTTGATTATAACTCGGAAATTCTCTTCGTAATCTTCGCGCATTTTTATAAAAGCCTGTAAATTTTCGGCCTCCAAATACATCCAATCATTATTAAGTGCCGCCAATGCTTCTGAATGGTTTACCGTAATATCTATATGCAGCTCGATAACTTTTTCAACCTTATTGATGGCCGAAGTATCTTCGCGAACCACGTTTTCCATGCCCGTTGTAAACTCCTGCGCAACCTTCAAAATAATTTCGGAAAGTATTTCCTGCTTGCTTGTTATGTGGTTATACAGACTTGCAGCCTTAATATCCATAGCCGTGGCGAGGTCGCGCATAGACACGGCCTTATATCCTTTTTCATTAAAAAGGCTGGCGGCAACGGCAATTATTTCGTGTTTCCGGGAAATTGTTTTCATTGAGGTCGCAATATATGAATTTTAGGGCTGAGCCCCCCTTTCGATTTATTTGCGAAAAAGCAAAAAAACCACCTTCCCTTCAAAAAGGGGAAGGAGCTAGGTATTTTAAAAACAAAACCAAGTACTTTTG
>CAXBDO010000143.1:0-6332 GCA_963974165.1 uncultured Aequorivita sp. | reverse complement strand
AGGAAGGGAAGTGTCCCAAAAGCTTTTGGCCATTTTTGAAGATTAGGGAAGGCTTTAACAATAAAAAATTTCTTAATTAAGTATCTTTATTGAAAATATATTTTTTATGAAAATGATAGGTAAAATAGGCCTTGGGGTTGCGGTTTTAGCGGTTTGTGCTTTAAGCATTCACGCTGTACAGGATGCGCCCACAGATGAAAATCTTGAAAAGAAATTAGTTAACGATTATAACGTTTACGCCCTGCCCATACCCGAAAAATTAGATTTTGCGGGAGAACCAGTTCCATTGGAGAATCCGGATATTAGGGAACGATTTGACAGGGAACTTTTGGTAAACACCTATTGGCAATCTAACGGGCTGTTGCTCTTTAAACGTGCCAATCAATATTTTCCAATTCTGGAACCCTTATTGAAAAAATATGGCTTACCAGACGATTTTAAGTATTTGGCCGTTGCGGAAAGTGGCTTGGAATATACGAGTTCACCTGCTGGGGCATCTGGTATTTGGCATTTTATGAAAGGCACAGGCCTTGAATATGGCCTTGAAATCAACGATTATGTAGACGAACGCTACAATCTTGATAAAGCCACTATGGTAGCGGCAGAATACCTTAAAAAATCAAAGGATAAATTTGGTAGTTGGACCATGGCTGCGGCGTCTTACAACGCAGGCGTTGGTGGCATGAACAAACAAATTAATAGACAGAAGGAAACCAGTTATTATGATTTGCTGCTGAATACCGAAACCAGTAGATATGTTTTCAGAATTTTAGCGCTAAAGGAAATAATGAGCAATCCGAAAAAGTATGGTTTCAATTTTAGGGAAAAAGATCTTTATACAAATGTGCCTACATATACGGTAAAAGTAGATACACCTGTAGAAGATTGGGCAGAATGGATTAAGCCGTACGGCATTAATTATAAAATATTAAAAATCCATAACCCGTGGTTAAGGGATACCTACTTAAAAAATTCATCGGGCAAGGAATATTTAATCCAGATACCTGAAAAAGGTTATTATAAGTAAAATTGAAGAATTTGATTTTTTAAGGACCCGTAGAGCAAAATTGTTTTACGGGTTTTCTTTTGAAACAACCCGTGATTTCTCTTCGGCCCCCAAGTTTTTCAATAGGGAAATTCCATTTAAAAACGAATTGAAATTAAGCTCGAAAGAAATCTCATATTTTTCATTGTAGGGGTGAAGGGCGCCGCGACGTATGTCTACAATTCGTTTGTTTTCATCTATAAAAAATGAAGTGGGAAAACCTAGGCTGTGCTTCATTATTTCCACTATATGGTCGTTGGTGTTTTCCTTTTCGTCCACATAAATAATATTTATTTTGTGCGAATAGTTTTTAGTTGCCTTCCGTACATTCTCTTTTGAATCCCAGAATAGAATGACAAAGTCTATATCTTCATAATGTGCTTCTGCAATTTCATTTAATGCAGGTATTTCGCCTACGCCAGGCGTACACCAAGATGCATAGGTCATCAGGAAAATAGGTTTTTGGAATCTGTAAAGCTTAATTTTCTTACCGGAAAGTTTACGCACCTTAAAATTATCGAGGTAACTGCCGTTTACAACGTGGTTAATGAGAGAATCGAATAAAAATTCGGCATGTACAAAATCTTGGGCCGCATACGCCCTTTGCGAATTGAGCTTATAGGATTTAATATTTGCGCCAATAGCTTCAGAAAAATAGATGCCTTGCTCAATCTGGGATTGTGCTGTTATAAAAACCAGAAAAAAGAGTGAAAATAGTTTTCTGCCCATAAGCAAATGCTTTAAGTGAAGATAAGTTAATTACTTTTCTTCCTTTTAGCATTTCGACCAAGGGTGGTTAAAAATCGGTAAACTGCATTAAATCAGGAATATGGATTTTGAAAGGCAGATAATTAATATCTTCTTCCTCCACGGCCAGCTTTTCCAAACTGTTGGCGTGGCTGCCCCATTTTTTTCATTTGCTGTTTCATCATTTTAATCTGATCGTCCAGCATATTGTGCTTGTCCAATTTTTTTGCTTCGGCCATTAGCAGTTCTGCTTCGCGCTTGCGGTTTTTGGTCATTGCAATACCAGCAAGGTTCAGCTTCGTCATTGCCATATCTGCAGACATGTTTAGGCCAAGTCTTTCCGCATTCTTAAAATGTTTTTCGGCCTCAACCATATTGGTTTGCGAAACCATCAATCCATTCAAATAATGGTAATACCCTTCCTGCTTAGGAACCAAGGCGGCGCTAGGGTCTTTTATTTTGTCCAACCAACTTTTAGCCCCCGGAAAATCCTGTTTCCGAAGTCGCATAAAGGCAAGAAGGATCATTTCATTTTTAAAGTAAAGAAAAACAAATATCAAGGCAAGCAATATAAGCATGATGCCGTTACCGATATAACTTTCGATAAATTGCCAAACAGCGGCACCCAGGACAAGGGCAGCCAAAACTAATTTAAAATTTTTATTGAACATGTGTCATCTTTAATAAGAGCGTGCAAAGGTATAAAAACTAAAGGCTTTTTGGGAATTTTTCGTACTTTTGACGCGAAAATATTTTAGTGGGCAATTTCATTTTAGAGTGAAATTTTAATTGCAATAAAAAATATAGATATTTTTCAAAAAAAGGTTTGCCTAAGTGAAAACTTGTTGTATTTTTGCACCCGCCTACGCAAATAAATGCTGTGGTTGATTATCCCAACTTTTAGCAGGGAATTGAATAAAGAAATAACGGAAGTTAAAGAATATTATAATGAGCAAAAGAACATTTCAGCCATCAAAAAGAAAAAGAAGAAACAAACATGGTTTTAGAGAGCGTATGGCTTCTGTAAACGGAAGAAAGGTTTTGGCTGCCCGCAGAGCGAAAGGCAGAAAGAAACTATCTGTATCTACCGAATCTCGTCACAAAAAATAATGTTCATAAATTATATATAAAAGGTGTTGTTTAACTAAGCAACACCTTTTTTTTTATACCCCAATGCTTCGTAATTTTGCCGCATTGAAAAATTAAAAAACATGCCTAAAAATCCTTCAATTAAATCAGTTCTAATTATTGGCTCAGGTCCTATTGTAATCGGCCAAGCGTGTGAGTTCGACTATTCCGGGTCACAGGCTTTGCGTTCATTGCGCGAAGATGGGATAGAAACCATATTAATTAACAGTAACCCGGCGACCATTATGACCGACCCTTCTATGGCCGATCATATTTATTTGCTGCCGCTTACTACAAAATCGCTCGTTAAGATTTTAAAGGAGCACCCACAAATTGACGCAGTTTTACCCACAATGGGCGGACAGACGGCGCTTAACTTGTGTATTGAGGCTGATGAAAAGGGAATTTGGAAAGATTTTGGAGTAAAATTGATTGGTGTAGACATTGATGCCATAAACATTACTGAAGACCGTGAAAAGTTTAGGGTTTTAATGGAAAAAATTGGCGTAAAAATGGCGCCCCAAGCTACTGCAAACTCTTTCTTACAAGGAAAGGAGATTGCACAGGAATTTGGTTTTCCATTGGTAATTAGGGCTTCCTACACCCTTGGTGGTGCAGGAGCGTCTATTGTTTATAAAGAAGAAGATTTTGATGAGCTTCTGTCTTACGGTCTTGAAATTTCACCTATCCACGAGGTTATGATAGACAAGGCAATGATGGGCTGGAAGGAATATGAACTTGAATTGCTTCGCGATAATAATGACAATGTTGTAATTATCTGTACCATTGAAAATATGGACCCAATGGGTATCCACACTGGAGACTCCATTACCGTGGCACCCGCAATGACGCTGAACGATCGTACATTCCAAAGAATGCGCGATATGGCAATATTGATGATGCGCAGCATTGGCGATTTCGCCGGAGGCTGTAATGTGCAGTTTGCTGTTAGTCCAGATAACGATGAGGAAATTATTGCAATTGAAATTAATCCACGCGTATCCCGCTCTTCGGCCCTGGCATCGAAGGCTACAGGTTATCCAATTGCAAAAATTGCATCAAAGCTTGCAATAGGGTATAGACTGGATGAATTGAAGAACCAGATCACAAAGTCTACTTCAGCTTTGTTCGAACCTACTTTAGATTATGTAATCGTAAAAATTCCGCGATGGAATTTTGATAAGTTTGAAGGCTCAGACCGTACTTTAGGACTTCAAATGAAGTCTGTAGGAGAGGTAATGGGAATTGGGCGTTCATTCCAGGAAGCGCTTCACAAGGCTACACAATCGCTAGAAATTAAAAGAAACGGAATTGGCGCCGACGGTAAAAGTTATACCAATTACGAACAAATTCTCGACAAGCTTAAAAACGCAAGTTGGGACCGTGTATTCGTAATTTATGATGCAATTCAGATTGGTATTCCGTTAAGTAGAATTCACGAAATAACTAAAATAGATATGTGGTTCCTTCGCCAGTACGAAGAGCTGTATCTATTGGAAAAGGAGATTTCAAAATATACATTGGATACTCTTCCAAGGGAATTATTATTGGAAGCAAAACAAAAAGGATATGGCGATCGCCAGATTGCACATATGCTAAAATGTCTGGAAAGCCAAGTTTATAAGAAGCGTGAGGAAATGAACATCCAGCGTGTATATAAATTGGTAGATACTTGTGCCGCAGAATTCAAGGCAGAAACGCCATATTACTATTCCACTTTTGAGAATGAGATGCAGCTAGAGGGTGAAAAGGCCTACGCTGAAAACGATAGTATTGTTACCGAAAAGAAAAAAATTATTGTTCTTGGTTCCGGTCCAAACAGAATTGGGCAAGGAATTGAATTCGATTATTGCTGTGTTCACGGGGTTTTGGCCGCTGCTGAATGTGGTTATGAAACCATAATGATTAATTGTAACCCAGAAACTGTTTCTACAGATTTTGATGTTGCAGACAAACTTTACTTTGAACCTGTATTCTGGGAGCATATTTACGATATCATCCGTCACGAAAAACCGGAAGGGGTTATCGTACAATTAGGTGGGCAGACAGCATTGAAACTCGCCGAAAAGCTTGACAGATACGGAATCAATATAATTGGTACAACATACCAGTCTTTAGATTTGGCCGAAGACCGTGGAAGTTTTTCTACACTTTTAAAGGAAAACAACATTCCTTACCCTGAATTCGGTGTTGCCGAAACTACGGAAGAGGCTTTGGCACTTGCAGACCAATTGGATTTCCCATTATTGATTCGTCCTTCTTACGTTTTGGGCGGACAGGGAATGAAAATCGTAATCAACAAAAAGGAATTGGAAGAGCACGTAGTAGATTTGCTTCGTAAAATTCCTAATAACAAATTGCTATTAGATCATTATTTGGATGGCGCAATTGAAGCCGAAGCAGATGCTATTTGCGATGGCGAGAATGTTTACATTATTGGGATAATGGAGCATATTGAGCCTTGTGGAATCCACTCGGGCGATTCGAACGCAACCTTGCCGCCTTTCAATCTTGGGGAATTCGTAATGCAGCAGATTAAGGACCACACCGTTAAGATTGCAAAATCGCTTAAAACCGTGGGACTTATAAATGTTCAGTTTGCAATAAAAGACGATATAGTTTATATTATTGAAGCCAATCCGCGTGCCTCGCGTACAGTTCCATTTATTGCGAAGGCTTATGGCGAACCTTATGTAAATTACGCTACCAAAGTTATGCTGGGGCATAATAAGGTAACCGACTTTAATTTTAACCCACAATTGGAGGGATATGCCATCAAGCAACCTGTCTTTAGTTTCAACAAATTTCCAAATGTAAATAAGCAATTGGGGCCAGAAATGAAAAGTACCGGAGAAAGCATTCTATTTATAGATAGTTTAAAAGACGACGCCTTTTATGATCTTTATGCTAGAAGAAAAATGTATCTCAGCAAATAATGGGTTATTTCGGAATCTTCATATTTTGTGTTAAAAATTTTTCGTAAATTAGATTACTAACCTACTAGACCTTTCATTTATGAAAAAAATTACAATGTTCTTTTATTTTTTCACAATAAGCATACTCTCTTCGCAGAATGTAGTGGAAATTGCTTGGGTACAAGGAATAAATGAATCTGTTGCAAGCCCTACAATAGAAGTTGGCGATACTGTACTTTGGACCTGGGCCGACGCAAGTTTAAAAAATGTTGCCAGTCTTTCCAACGGCACCGAAAATTTTGACAGCGGACCATTAAAGGGAAACAGCAGCGAATTTTCATACACCTTCACAAAAACTGGAGTAACGGAATATCAAAATGATTCTGATCCTGCAATGCGTGGGAAGGTTACTGTGGTCAATAAACTTTCAACCGAAGATAAATTTGTAAAGAATTTGAATTTTTACCCCAATCCGGTAAAAAGTATTTTGACTATTT
>CAXBDO010000142.1:0-6339 GCA_963974165.1 uncultured Aequorivita sp. | reverse complement strand
TTAGTCAATTACCTCCCGCATTATGACCAAAATTACCCCAAAACAAGCATCACAAATAGCACATGAAAATTATGGTATAATCGCCGAATCCATTAAACTGGAAGGTTATATTGACGAAAATTTTTTATTGGAAACAAATTCGGGCGAGAAATTTCTGCTGAAAATCTCTACAGGTCCTGCCACTTCCTCTGCGGAAGAAACAGAAGAACAGTTAGATTTTCAAATTAAAATTTTAAAACATCTTTCTGAAGCAAACACGATTATATCATTTTCCGAAGTTATTTTAAATAAGACGGGAGAGCCGTTATCTCCACTTCAAAATAATGAAACCGCCAGAGTGTTGTCTTGGCTTCCCGGCCGGCTTTGGGCCATAGTGAATCCAAAAACCGATATTTTACGAAACAATTTGGGCGAAGCTGCCGGAAATTTAACAATGGCCTTGCAGGATTTTAACCATCCAAATGCCCATAAAAAATTGGATTGGGATTTGGCAAATTCCAGTTGGACGAAAACACACCACAACCGATTTTCAGGAGCGCAGAAAGATATTATAACTTCGTTTCAAAACCGATTCGACGAAATTCAGGAGATATATAATAAACTTCCAAAAAGCATAATACACAATGATTTAAACGACTATAATATTTTGGTTTCTGAAGATTATGGAAATCCTAAAGTTAGCGGATTTATAGATTTTGGCGATGCGGCCTATACCCAAACCGTTAACGATCTAGCTATTGTCTTGGCCTATGCAATTATGGATTTGCCCGACCCTCTGGCAGCAGCGGTTGATGTAGTTAAGGGTTATAACAAATATTATAAATTATCGGAACCAGAGTTGCAATGCCTGTACACTTTAGTTGGCATGCGGCTGGTAATAACGGTTACCAGCGCCTCCTTAAGAAAGGCGGAATTTCCCAACGACGAGTATTTTGTAATTAGCGAAAAACCGGCGTGGGATTTATTGAAGAAATGGATTAAGCTGAATGAAAATTTCGCATATTATTCGTTTAGAAATGCCTGCGGATTTTCGGCACATCCACTTCAAAATAAATTTGAAAGTTGGGCAAAAACCAATCGTATTTCGTTAAAAACCTTGTTTCCATCAGTGCCTTCACAAATTGTTGTAAATCTCGATATGAGTATAGACAGTACTTTATTGGGCAATTTTTCGGAATACAACGACCCGGAAGTTTCAGAATTTAAATTAAAACAATTCAGAAAACAGCATCCAAAAACCATTTTATTGAATGGGTATTTGGAGACCCGACCATTTTACACTACCCCCGCTTTTAAAAGTGAGGGCAATAATGGCCCCCAATACCGTACCGTACATTTGGGAACCGATTTTTGGGTTCCGGCAAAAACCCCCGTACAGGCCCCCTTTGATGGGGTTGTTAAAATTATCCATCACAACAATTACGATAAGGATTATGGGCCAATGCTAATTTTAGAACATAAATTTAAGGGTGGAAAATTTTATACGCTCTATGGCCATTTAACGCTTATGTCTTTAGAAATTTTAAAAGTAGGCCAAAAGGTAAAACAAGGCGATCGCATTGCCTACATTGGGAAGCCAGCCGAAAATGGCAATTGGGCGCCCCATCTTCATTTTCAGATTATTTTGAATCTATTGGGGAACGATGAAAACTTCAACGGGGTGGCATTGCCTTCAGAAATTGAAATTTGGAAAAGTATCTGCCCAGACCCAAATTTAATTTTTAACGAAGAACTGAACACTGCCGAAGCAAAGATTTCACAAGAGAAAATGCTGAGTTTTAGAAAAGACCATTTAGGTAAAAGCTTAAGTCTTTCATATGAAAAACCGCTACAAATTGCCCGGGGAGAAGGGGTTTATTTAATAGATATAGAAGGTAGAAAATATTTAGATACCGTAAATAATGTAAACCATGTGGGCCATCAACATCCAAAAGTGGTGGCAGCGGGGCAAAGCCAAATGGCAGTTTTAAATACCAATACCCGGTATTTACACCAAGAAATCATAGCCTATGCTAAAGCTTTGCTTAAAAAATTGCCGCCACATTTATCTGTAATCCATATTGTAAATTCTGGTAGCGAAGCCAACGAACTGGCCTTGCGCATGGCCAAAACAGTTACTGGCAAAAAGGATATTATGGCCATAGAAGTGGGTTACCACGGCAATACCAATGCCGTGATGGACGTAAGTTCGTACAAGTTTGAAGGTGAAGGCGGTTTCCCAAAACCTGATACCACACATATACTTCCGCTGCCAGATGCTTATAGGGGAAAATACTCCGGCGCCAATTGTGGAATTGATTATGCAAACCACGCCAAGGATATTATAGCCCAATTAAAAGCTGAAGGGAAGGAAATAGCCGGATTTATTGGGGAAACAATGATAAGTTGTGGCGGCCAAATTGTACCGCCAAAAAATTACTTCAATGAAATTTATAAGCATGTTCACCAAGCGGGCGGAATTTGTATTGCAGATGAAGTACAAACAGGTTTTGGCCGCGTAGGAAAATCGTTTTGGGCGTTTGAACTTTACGATTTAAAACCTGATATTGTTACTATGGGCAAACCTGCGGGTAATGGCCATCCATTGGCAATTGTAGCCTGCACAAAAGAAGTGGCCGATAAATTTAATACGGGCATGGAATATTTCAACACCTTTGGCGGTAATCCGGTTTCCTGCGCCATTGGCCGCTCTGTTTTGGAAGTCATTGAAGAGGAAAATCTGCAACAAAACGCCTTGGAAGTTGGTGGATTTTTAATTGATGAATTAAAAAAACTCCAGCAACAGTTCCCAATAATTGGCGATGTTCGCGGCGAAGGGCTCTTTTTAGGGTTTGAATTGAATAATGCCGATAAAAGTCCGCTACCAGAACACAGCTACTACCTTGCCAATAGGATGAAGCAATTGGGTATTTTAATGAGTATAGATGGGCCAGACCATAATGTTTTAAAGATTAAACCCCCTATGGTTTTCAGCAAGGAAAACGCCGAAGAACTTCTCTGTAGATTAAGAACAGTTTTTGCGGAAGATTATATGCTGAAATTTTAAGCTAAAACTTAGAAAAATCAAGAACCTTCCTTTTTCAATAAATGGGCATAGGCTTCCATTCCTTGGGTGTGCTCAAAAACTACCTTTAAAACCCCAATTATTGGTAAGGCGATAATTGCGCCAACCAGACCCCATAACACCGAAAACAAGATAACCCCAAATACAGTTATAAATGGGTTCAGATTTATTTCGTCCCCAATAATCCACGGAGTTAAAATATAATTTTCAACCAACTGGGTAGCCGAAACAACGGCAATTACAATTAGTGCCGGAGTAGTTCCAGCGTATAGATAGGAAAGAATTACCGCTACACCCCCTCCTATTACATTCCCAACATAGGGAATGATGGAAAAAAGTGCGGCAAACATGGCTAAAAATAAGGCGTAGGGTACAGAGCCGAAAGTAAAACCAAGATAATAAATCCCGAAAAGGAAAAGCATAATTTTACTTTTCCCAAGAAGATATTTGCTGATTATTTTTGCTGAATTGCTCAATAAAACCCCCATAGCCGAAGGATTGGATGATAGTTTTTTAAAAAATGAAATAAACATTTTTTTCTGCATCAACAGCAAAATAACATACACAAAAATTATTAGCGACTGCGACATTAAGCTTAGTACACTAGACAAAAATGAACTGGCAATACTTTCAGCCTTTTGCACCAAACGCTTATTGTTTTCTATGTAATTCTCATAGTCCCAATTTAAATTTTGATTGGCCCATATTGAAAGGTTATTCAGTTTATCGCCTGCCTTTTCCTTAATTGTGGGCCAATCGCTCGCCATCGTATTTACTTGCGACCCTATTAGCCACGAAAGCAGAGAAAAAACTACTAACAGCAATACTACTGATAAGGTAATGGCCAACCAATTGGGAAGTCCCCATTGATTGAATTTTTTGGTTGGCTTATCCAGTAAAACGGCAATAAAAGCTGCCGTAAGCAAAGGCATTATGAGGCCAGCACCTACATAACATACCGTCAATATTCCCCCAACAATTAAAAGTGCCTTAATTAGATAATTGCCGGAAATATTTATTTTTTGAGTACTCAATGGATTACTTATTTATAAAAGATTGATAGGTTACAACCTTGATTTTAGTAAATTTAATGGAAATTTTTATTTCGAAATCATAAAGCCTTCTAAATATAAGGGCTGAAGCGCCATCAAAATCTTAATATATGAAAAACTTAATCCTATTTTTCTGTTTACTCGCAACATTGAACGTTGTTTCACAAAATGAAGCAGCCGATAAAGCCGCAATACTTTCTGTTCTAAAAACACAGGAAAATGCCTGGAACCAAAACGATCTGGAAACTTTTATGCAAGGCTACTGGAAAAGCGATTCGCTTAAATTTTATGGCAGCAATGGCCTTACCCACGGATGGCAAAAAACTCTGGACAATTATAAAAAGGGCTACCCCACAAAAGCACACACCGGCAATCTTTCCTTTACAATCGATGCTATAACAAAAATTGAGGATGCATCATACTATGTAATGGGCCAATTCCATTTGGTTCGCGATGCTGGAAATGCAAATGGGGTATTCCTCATTATCTTTAGAAAAATAGATGGCGAATGGAAAATAATTGCAGATTTAAGCTGTTAATTGCCCTTTATCCGTTGCCAAAGTGCTGGCATTAATTTTTTGGCATCTTCGGTGTTTTTGGGCTCTTCGGTAATAATTACATCATTGCCAGATTTTTCAATTAAAAAACTAAAGGCAAATTTATCGGCATTGGCATCCAGACTAATCAGGCCAAAACGTAGATCGTTCAGGTAAATACTTGCTTCCCTTTCAGAAATGGTATACCAACCTTGGGTAATTTTTATAAGTCGCTGCACCTTGTAGTATTCCTTTAAATCGCCAAGTGCTGCATGATTTTTTGGATGGTGGAAAAATTGAATGGGCTGAGTATCAAAAAATGAATAATCGCCTATTAAGAATGCGTCTTCCGTTTCAACATTTGCCGTCCATAAAATAGTATTGAAAGGGCTCGGCTTAGTTTCCAAAGCCGTATAGGCAATTTGTTGATTATGCAACGCACTTTCAAATTTGGTGTAACTAATACCTTTCAAAATTAAGCTAAGCAATAAATAGCAACTGCTAACAATTAGCCCTATGTTGTTGAATTTCCTTCTTTTAATACTCCCCCTTTTTTGGAGCATTGCAAGTATTAAAAACGTTAAAAACGGTAGGGTATATAAGGGATCAATTACAAAAATATTCTTGTATGCCAACCGAAGATCAAACGGCCAAAAAAGTTGTGTGCCCCAGGTTGTGTGTGCATCTAACAATGGGTGGGTTACAAAACAAAGAAACCAAAATAGCGCCCACTGTTTTAAATTGGCCCGCTTGTCCCAGCGCGAAAGCAACCATCCAAAAAGTAATCCAAAGGAAATTGCAAAAAACAATGGAATGTGTAAACCCACGGTGAATTTCAAGTGCAGTAACCGTATCGGTAAAATAATTAGCAATTATATCAAGGTCTGGAATAGTTCCTGCAATGGCGCCCAAAAGCACCGCTTTATTGCCAATCTTTTTCCCTAAAACCGCTTCGCCTACGGCCGCGCCCAAAACTATTTGTGTTACTGAATCCATTCAAAAAAACTTGATTATACTGGAGCGTGAAAATACGTACTTAGGCAGTATAAAAAAAGGATGCCCTAAAAGAGCATCCTTTGCAATTCAATGAAGTTTCAATATTTGGTCAGACTTATTATTTTATTTAGACAATTCGGCAATTAGCGTATAAGCAGTATCGCCATGAATACCATTAAAATATTTGCCCCATTTTTTTCCGCGTTCCTTCGCCGCATCTCCGCTCCAAGCTTGGTTAAATAGTTCGCCATTTCTGTCGAACATTTTTTCTAGGTCGCACATGGAGTCAACAAAAAAGGCTTCAATAAATTCAGTTTTATCGCTTCCCCACGCATGTACGTTGGGATAATAGCCTTTTATATATTCATTTTTCGAAATTATCTTCGATAGATTTTCTGCCCGTAAATCGTCAAATTCCTTTTGCGATCCATTTTCAGGATATGTAAAATAGGTTCGGCGTACATAAAGCACTAAATCTTTTGTATTTCCCTGCGGAATAAATTTTGCGCCAGAAATTGGCGCGTAAATTTCATCAGAATGGTTTACCGCGAAATAATCATCGCGATCTTTAAAAAACTTATCTCGAGCCTTTTCATCCGGCCAAGCTTTTTTGGCTAATTCTTCACTTCTTTTAGCTGCCAAATCCATCGCTTCCCAAGATGGGTAGGTTTGAACGTAAAGCACTTCCGAA
>CAXBDO010000141.1:0-6363 GCA_963974165.1 uncultured Aequorivita sp. | reverse complement strand
CGAAGTCATTTTTCTTCCTTCCACTACCCCAGCCGAAATTAAGACCTGCGGACCGTGGCAAATGGATGCAACAGGTTTTTTCTGCTCAAAGAAATCCTTCACAAATTTAAGGGCCTTATCATTTCTACGTAATTTGTCTGGGTTAATTACACCACCGGGAAGAACCAAGGCGTTATAATCTGAAGCCGAGACTTCATCCAAAGTCTTATCTACATTGTATTTACTACTCCAATTTCCGTCTGCCCAAGCTTTAATTTCTCCGCTTTCCTCGCTAATAATTTCCACAGTAAAGCCTTCTTTTTCCATTGCCTCTTTAGGCGATTTCAATTCAATTTCTTCAAATCCGTTTGTTGCTAAAATTGCAATTCGTTTTTTCATTTTCATTTCTTTTTGGTTAAACAATTATCTTTTTTTTGAATAAAACCAAGATACTATGAAGCGGACGCTTAATCAATTTTAGGGTGCTAATCTTTTATTAATCTTTGTAAAGGAAGTATTAAGATTCGGTATTATTATTCAAGGTTTCGGCTTTTTTTTTGTCTTCCTCTACCTTCCGTTTATATTTTCGCAATTCTTCCATTTCCCTCTGGTAAGACAGGGTAGCGTTACTTGTGGGCTCAATTTTGATATTGCGGAGCAAGGCCCAATTCACCGTAAATTCGGCACCCAAAAATAAAATCAGGCAGGTATAATAAACCCAAAGAAGGATAAGCACCAGACTCCCGGCTGCCCCATAAACAGAAGCAGGATCTGAGGCAGAAAAATAGAAACCAATAAGGTATTTACCCGCTAAAAATAAAAGCGAGGTCATAAACGCTCCTATAAGATTGGTTTTCCATTTTATCTTAACGTCTGGTAGTAAAGTAAAAATGGTTGCGAATAGCGCCGTAATTATAATTTGTGAAAAGATGAAATTTAAAATCTGTACCACTTGGGAGGAAAGATTGGTGTAATAATTTCCCAACAGATCGCTTAATGCGGTAATTGCACTGGTTATTACCAAGGAAATTAGCAACAACAGGCCAATAGCCAATACCATTCCGAAGGAAATAGCCCGTCGCTTCAAAGTATCCAAAAAAGAGTTTTTCTTAGAACGAACGCTCCAAATATCATTTAGCGCTTTTTGAAGCTGGAAGAAAACACCCGTAGCCCCAAAAATTAAAACCCCAATTCCGAAAATTATAAAGACAATTTTACTATCAGATAAAGCAGAATTTATAATCATTGCTTGTATGAGCTCCGCACTTCCCTCGCCTATTAGTCCACTAATTTCACCAGTAATTCTTCCCTCTACTGCTTCCCTTCCAAAAAATACCCCGGCAAAATGAACGGTAATAATCAATAATGATGGCAAGGAAAATAAGGCATAATAAGCAATAACAGCACTTTTCGCCCAAGGGTCGTTTTTATCCCAACTAAGGTAGGTGTCCTTAATAAGCTTTAAAACTTTCATTTATAGATAACGTTCTTTAATGATGTTGCGGTGGTGAATATCGTGTCCACAAATTATAAAACCAGCAGCCGCAACAGACATTATATTGTTGTTGGCCACCCCTCTTTTCTTAAGCTGTATATCATCAAAACCTTTAAAGAGAGCTATGGTGGCTGCACGTACTGTTCTATATTCCTCAAATAACGTTTCCGGAGATTTACTGTCCGCATTGGCGTTTGCCGCGAAAATATTTTCATCAAAACCTTCCAGGGAAATCATTTCGGTTCTTGCAAAGTAAAGTGCCCGGTAGCAAAAGACTCGTTCCGTGTCTATTATATGCTGAAGAATATCTTTGGGAGTCCACTTATTTTCTTGATAGCGATAGGTCCATTTTAAAGAAGGTAAATTTTCGAAAAAAGCTTCCGTTATGGGATGACCATTTTCCAAAGCATCCAATAGAGGCACATCTGCCACCAAATCTATATAGTTTTGATAGTAAGAATTATAGTCTAAAGTACTAATTTCAGTGCGCTTCATATTTTTAGTTTAAAGATAAAAAAAAACCTTTGCTGAAAAGCAAAGGTTTAAATTAATCAGGTTTGTAACCTATATTTCATTAAAGATAGAGTGCAATAACCTTTTCTTATCGTTTATGCTCTCTTCCATAGAAATCATTGTTTCGGTACGGCTAACACCTTCAATATCATCTATCTGATAGATTACATCTTTGGCGTGGGCAGTATCTCGCGCTCTAATCTTACAGAAAATATTGAATTTACCTGTAGTTACGTGGGCAACGGTTACAAATGGAATTTCGCTAATGCGCTCCAAAACAAACTGGGTTTGTGACGTTTTAAAAATAAACACCCCTACATAAGCTATAAAGGCATATCCTAATTTTTTGTAATCAACTTGTAATGAGGAACCTGTAATAATTCCTGCCTCTTCCATCTTTTTTACCCTTACGTGTATCGTTCCGGCCGAAATCTCTAACTTCTTTGCAATGTCCGTAAATGGTATCCTTGTATTATCAATTAAGAGGTCAAGAATTTTGTGATCAGTTTCATCTAATTTAAACTTGGGCATAGTTTCTATTTTTTTTTGCAAAATTAGGTTGTTTTAGGTTAAAATAGAACCTATTTTATGAAAAAATATTACCGATTTCCCAGATTTATCAATAATTTCTGAAATTTTTGTTCCAACTGTTAATTTTTCTTGAGGATTTGTTAAAATTTCCGCACCTTTTACATCTTTTTCGACGTAACCATAATAATCTGTCAGCATACCAATTTCGTCGATAAAAGGCTCTAAATGAATTTCATCCTTAACCAAAACTTCCCTGTATTGAAAAGCGACTGAAGTTAAATCAGAGTGGTCATCTAATTTTACATTTCGGATTATAATATCCTTGTAATTTTTTTGATTTTCCGGAATCTTAAAATAATCTTCGTAATCTACTTCACCTGCACCATTACCGGTTATACCGAAAACCGCCAACATGGCATAAAATATATATTCCCTAGTTTTTTCCCTATTGTAATCCCCATTGGTGTGGCCGGCCTCAAATAAAATTGTGGGCACTTCTTCCCCTTGAAAGGTATCGCCAACACAGGCGGAGTTATAACTATCGTCGTATCTGCCTATTTGTTCGGGTATATATTTCTGGAGAACATTGTTTATGCCCACTATATGGCGCATTGCCGTTTGGCGGGAAGCAGTAATCGTTCTTTTTTCATCGGCTGCGGGAGATAAAAAGGAAACAATGGCCGGCATTCCATTGTCTAGCCCATAAATAGAGCGCTGATCGTGCAAGTTTAAGCACAGGGAAGGTTTTATGCCATTAAAAACGCTGCGCAGGCACTGGCTTTCTTTCTGCGATAACTGCTGGGCATCGCGATTTAAATCTATTCCATTCGCATTTTCACGGGTATATAACTTGGAGCCGTCCGGATTTAGTATTGGGAGTATATATAATGTATGAGAATTTAAAAACTTACCAATTTCATTGTGGAAATACTGTTTCTGACCAATAAACTTTAAAAAATCGAAAACTGCTTTGGTGGTGGTCGATTCATTTCCGTGCATTTGAGACCATGCTAAAACAACCTTTTTTCCATTCCCTAATTTAATCAGCGGTATATCCAAGCCCATTTCAGATTGACCCGGAACTGAAATATCAAAGACAGTTTTATAATTTTCAATCAAAGGTTTTATAGAAGTAGGTTCAATATATCTACCCTTTAAATTCGATTCAAAATTTTCACTGTACCAATTCTCTATTGTCATATCATTATTTAAAGTTTACAAAGTTAAACAATGCCTTGTTTACAAATGTAACCAGAGGATTACCCTTCGGTTGCTTACAGTGGTAACCATTAAGATTCATCTCAATAACCACAATAGCATATATAATTATTATAACTATAATTTAAACCTTAATTATCATAATTTCAGTTATTTAATTGAGCTTATGTAAAGTTTAAATTGCAGCAGTTTTGCGTTTAATTGGTTTAAATTATGTAGATAATTAAAATTATTTTACATTTGTAACCAATAATTCTATGAAGAAAATGTTACAATGGTAAACAGTTCGGATTTTACAAAAAGGCTCCAAAAAATACTGGATTATTACAGTCTAAGTGCCGCCTCATTTGCAGAGGAAATAAATTTTAACCGATCCACTATTTCACATTTATTATCGGGAAGAAATAAACCTAGCCTCGAATTTGTAATGAAGCTCTACCAAAAATTTCCGGAAGTTGATATGGATTGGCTGCTTTTTGGAAAAGGAAATTTTCCTTCTACTCTACAGACAAATCCAACGGAAGTAAAAAACAAGCCTGGCAGTCCTGAAAAAAAACCGATAGATCTATTTTCATCCGAAACTATTTCCGAAGCTCCAAAACGGCAACCAATTATTCCGAGTGATAAACAAATCGATAAGATTGTATTTTTTTACACCGATGGAACTTTTAATGTCTATCAAAACTGAGCTGATTACAGGAATTTTTCTGAAATTCGTATAAAAATTTAAAATGCGATTATTTATTGCCCTTCTTGCCTTTTCTTTATGTACGAGCTGTTACGAAACCCAACGGGATTGTTCCAATTTTAAGACCGGGACTTTTGAATTTGAAGCGCTTTCGGGTACTGAGGTTTTCAAAACTACAATTACACGTAATGATTCTATTGAGGTAGATTTTTATGATGGGAAAACCGACTCTTCCTCGATTAGATGGATTAATGACTGCGAATATGTATTGGAGAAGATTAAGCCTAAAAACCAAGCCGAAAAGAAGGCTATACTGGTTAAAATACTTTCTACCCATAACAATACCTACACTTTTGAATTTAGTGAAGTAGGCAAGACCAAAAAAAGCAAAGCTACTGCCAAAAGGGTTAAATAATACTTCTAAATTCTTTACAGCTCAGATTTAAAGAAAATACTTGCTAAAGATTGCAAACAGCGTTTCCTGCTGTATAGGCTTGGTTAAATAATCATTCATTCCAACCTTTATTCCCCTTTCTACGGATTCTTTGGTTGCATCTGCCGAAAAACCTAGTATAATGGCTGTATTGCCTATTTTCCTCAGGTATTGTACAATTTCAAAGCCATCTTTTCCTGGCATGTGGACGTCCATAAAAATAAGGTCGTAACTTTTTGAAGCACATTTAAGAATAGCATCTGCGCCATCTTCAGAAAAATCTGGTGTTATATTTTTCTTGGATAATATTTTTCCTAGAATTTTTCGATTTAAAAGATTATCATCAACAATCAACACATTTAAATGACTATAATCGCGATACTTTCTTTCATTTTCAATATTGTCTTGAATACCCACGGTGGGGTATCTTAGAGAGACTTTAAAAGTTGCTCCTTTCCCCAATTCACTCTCTACCCCAATGGTACCATTCATCAATTGTACAAGCATTTTGGTAATCGCTAGGCCCAATCCACTTCCCTGATGTTTTTTGGTAATTCCAAAATCCAATTGTTTGAATCTTTCAAATATAATTTCCAACTGAGACGGATCAATACCCAAGCCAGTATCGGCCACACTTACATAAATCTGTAATTCGCCATTTACTTCCTTCTCTCCGTAAATTACGGTTATAGTTCCAACTTCAGTGAATTTTACCGCATTGCTTACAATGTTTGTAAAAATCTGCTCTGTACGCGAAATATCTCCAACGACAACACGAGGATCTTGGACTTCGGCAAAATTTGTAATAATCTTGAGACCCTTAACCTGTGCGGCTTGGGAATATATTTCAACAATTTTTTGAAGTGCAATAAACGGACTGAATACTTGTTCCGCAAGCTCTATTTTACCAGATTCAATTCGGTCAATATTTAGTATATTGTTTACAAGATTTAAAAGGGTTTGTGAAGAATTCTGCATCAATTTTAAAAATTCCTTTTCGCTGCCCGATAGTTTTTTGCCTTCCAGAATTTCAGAAATACTTAAAATTGCGCTTAAGGGCGTTCTAATTTCATGGCTCATGTGAGATAGGAATTGCGTTTTTGCCGTAGAGGCATCTTCCGCCTTAATTCGTTCTATTTCGAGTTCCTCATTAAGGCCGTTTAATTTTTGGTTCATTATCATATACTGCTGCGATCGCCTTTTCGCCAACATATAGAAATAAGCCAAAAGGCCCGTGAGCATTGATAGGAAGACGCCCAGTGCCAACAAATAATTTTGGGAAGCCGTAGCCCTTAATTCACTTTTGGAAGAAAATATAAATTCGAATTTCCAAGTAACGCCAGGTTGTTGAGGTATTGGTTTTAAAAGTTGCGTAAAAATTTGGTCTTCCTTAAAAGATTTTAATTTGGGATTATTATAGCTGTAAAAAATATTGCCCGCATTATCCTTAATCTGGACACTGAAAATATTCTGTTTGGAACTAATATTATCAAATTGGTTCTTAAA
>CAXBDO010000140.1:0-6410 GCA_963974165.1 uncultured Aequorivita sp. | reverse complement strand
TTATTGTTCTTTTAGTAATTTCATTACTGTCAAGGTTATTCAAGAGATAATCACAGCCTAAACAATTTTAACTAATTCTAATCTTATGAAAAAATTCCTCATCTTGGCTGTTATAGCAGCCACAACATTTGCTTGCGGTACTCCAAAAACCGTACAAGAATCCCGAAAGGTTATTAAAGGATATTGGTCTTTAGACAATGTTTCCTATGACAAATCTGGAACTTATAACATTACTTTATTCAATGATACTTCTATGGAATGTATGGAAGGTAGTTCATGGAGATTTATACCAAACAACAATACCGGAAACTACACTATAGAAAATTCAAACTGCCCAACTGGCGAGCGTAATTTTATATTTACTATCCAGGAAATGGATCCAACTTCAGGATTGTATGATTTCCTTTTAAAGCCAACCAATGAAAAAGGGAAGTCTGATACCAATGCTGGTTATAGACTGCGTTTGGCCCAATTGAATGAATCATCAATGCGTTGGGAACAAACCGTAACCTTAGAGGGCAAGCCTTTTAAAATTAATATGAACTTTTCTAAAATACAAGACTAAACATTATGAAAACATTTATAAAACAAATCTCATTAGCTGCCTTAGCATTTACATTCGTTATTGGTATAGCGGGTTGCGAAGCGACAAAAAATGCCAACAATAAACAGAAAGGTGCCGTTATTGGTGCTACCAGTGGAGCCGTATTGGGTGCCATTCTTGGTAATAATATCGGAAAAGGCGGAAATGGTGAAATAGGTGCCGTAATTGGTGGTGTTGTTGGTGGTGGTGCCGGTGTATTGATTGGCGCTAAAATGGACAAACAAGCCCAGCAAATTGAACAGGAAATTCCTGGTGCACAAGTGGTACGAGTAGACGATGGTATAGTTGTTACTTTTGATGAAAATAGTGGAGTTTATTTTGACACTGCTAAGTATAACATCAATACTAATTCTCAAGCTACATTAGACAAATTGGCCAACGTACTTAGGGAATATCCAGATACCAATGTATTGGTTGTAGGGCATACAGATAGTGTTGGAGCAGATGACATGAACATGACGCTTTCCAAAAACAGAGCGCAATCTGTAACTAACTACTTTGTACAAACTAAAGGTTTAAGTGCTGGAAGATTTACAACTAACTGGTATGGTGAAACTGCTCCGGTAGCAGATAATTCAACCGCAGAAGGACGTGCTAAAAACCGTCGTGTAAACCTTGCCATTGTGCCAAATGACAAAATGAAGAAAGACGCACAGAATCAAGCTGGCGAATAATTCAAAATTTTAATAGTTAAAAATCCCGTACCAATCTTGGACGGGATTTTTTTTAGCCTAATTTTAATAAATGGAAGTAAATTTCAAATGGAACATAATTATTATCGGTGGTGGATTGGCGGGGCTAACAACCGCGCTGCACCTTGCTAATAATAATTGTGCTGTTTGTTTAATTGAAAGGAATGAATACCCAAATCATAAAGTTTGTGGAGAGTATGTAAGCAATGAAGTATTAGCCTATTTAAATTCATTGGGCATAGACCCGTTTAAAGCAGGGGCCAAGAGAATTATAAAATTTGAGATTACAAATTTAAATGGAGAAAACTTATCTGCAGATCTCCCTCTCGGTGGATTTGGAATTAGTCGATATATTTTCGATGAGCTTCTATATAAAACATTAAAAGATAAAATAACCATATTGTTTGATACCGTGGAAGAAGTGGAATTTAATAACGATCATTTTAAAGTAACTACCAAAAAGAAAGAAATTTTGGAAGCCGCATATGTTGTAGGTGCTTTTGGAAAACGTTCGAATATAGATTCATTTTTAAATAGGAAATTTATGGACGAGAAGTCGCCTTGGTTGGCGGTGAAGGCGCATTATGAATATGATTTTCCTGAAGATACCGTTGCGCTGCACAACTTTAATGGTGGGTATTGCGGCTTAAGTAAGGTTGAGAACAATGCAGTTAATGCGTGTTATTTAACTACATTTAAGTCTTTTAAAAAATATGGCAACATAGATGATTTCCAAAAGAAGGAAATGTCTAGAAACCCCAGCTTAAATTCCTTTTTTAAAAATTCGAAACCATTATTTAAAAAACCATTGACCATTAGCCAGATTTCATTCCAAAAGAAAAAACCCGTGGTGAACCATATTTTTATGGTCGGCGACAGTGCAGGTTTAATCCATCCACTTTGTGGGAACGGCATGGCAATGGCCATTAGGAGCGCACAGATTTTTTCAGAAATATTTCTAAAATCTATTCAGCAGCCGGGGTTAAGTCGCGATTTCCTTGAAAAAGAATACACCCAACAATGGAATTTTGAATTTGCCAACCGATTAAAAACAGGTAGATTGATACAGCAAATTCTCTTAAATCCATTCGCATCAAAAATTGGGTTTACGGTTGCTAAAGCTGTTCCATCACTAATCCCTGCAATCATAAAAAAAACCCACGGAAACTAAGCGTATGATTACTTTCAGTAATAAACACAGGTCGCAACAGCCCGAAATAATGGATAACTTAGATTTTCAAGGGCCCGAAATGAGCGATCTTTTAAACGATCTTAAGCTGGTAAATAAATGGTTAGGTGGCAATATTATTACTATAGACGGAATTGGAAAATTATTGAAAGATTACCCTAAATCAGAGAAAATCACAATAGTAGATTTTGGCTGTGGGGATGGCGAAATGCTTCGCAAGTGTGCAGATTTTGGAGCAAATAATAGTTTCAATTTTGAATGTATTGGCATCGATTTCAACGAAAATATTCTGCAGTTTGCGAAATTGAAGAGCAGTGCCTATGCCAATATTAAATTTCAAAAACTAGATGTCCTTTCCGAAGAAAATCTAATTCCAAATTGCGATATTGCATTGTGCACATTATTTCTTCATCATTTCCCCAGCGAAAAAATTGAACACCTTTTAAAAAATGTAAGTAAAAAAGCCCGCATTGGCCTTGTTATAAACGATTTGCAACGAAGCAAGTGGGCTTTTGAACTTTTTAAAATTGCGAGTGCATTTTTCTTTAAACCAAAAATTGCAAGGCACGACGGATTGGTTTCTGTAGCAAGAGGATTCAAAAAGGAAGAAAAAAATATGAGCGTTAAAATAACCACGGTTGCAAAACAACTTCCAAAATATAGCAGGGAAACAAAGGAAATTATTCCCTTTGTTGAACAATGGATGCAAAATCAGGAAAGCCGCTTCAAAAGGAAAGTTATTAAAATCTTTGAAGGGGCGGGCGTGGACAAACGCTATTCCATAATGGATCCTTTGGAAGTTTTTACTATTACCAGTTTTGAGGCAAGGAATGATATTTATATCCGTGAAATAACGAAACTAGGGAGACAATGCCTCGAAAATGCCCTTGAAAAAGCCGCTTGGATGCCTACCGATATCGATTTTATAATTACGGTAAGTTGTACCGGAATTATGATTCCTTCTGTAGATGCTTATCTTATTAATGAGCTAAAAATGAGGCAGGATATAGTTCGTTTACCGGTTACCGAAATGGGTTGCGCTGCAGGAATATCTGGAATTATCTATGCTAATAATTTTTTAAAGGCAAACCCCGGCAAACGTGCCGCAGTTATTGCTTTGGAAGCACCGACCGCAACTTTTCAGCTCGAGGATTTTTCAATGGTCAACATTGTGAGCGCCGCAATTTTTGGCGATGGCGCAGCTTGTGTTTTAATGTCTTCAAAAGAAGAAGATGCTGGCCCAGAAATAGTTGCCGATGAAATGTACCACTTTTACGATGCCACCAATATGATGGGCTTTAAGCTGGTAAATACTGGCTTGCAAATGATTCTGGACAAATCAGTGCCAGAAAAGATCGCAGAACATTTCCCCGCAATTGTGCACCCTTTTTTGGAAAAAAACAATCTAAAGATTGAAGATATAGATCATCTTATTTTCCATCCGGGTGGCCGAAAAATTGTTGATACCGTAGAGGAGCTATTCGGCAGTTTGGGTAAAAATATTGATGATACAAAAAAAGTTCTTAGATTATATGGCAATATGAGCAGTGCCACTGTACTCTACGTTTTGGAACGTTTTATGGATAAAGACCTGCCTGCAGGAGACTTGGGATTGATGCTAAGTTTTGGTCCTGGTTTTTCGGCGCAACGTATTTTGTTGAAATTTTAAATATGGAAGAGTTTAAAAATCAATGGGCATTAATTCTTGGTGGCAGTAGTGGGCTAGGGCTTGGCAGTGCCAAAAAACTGGCTGGTCATGGAATGAATATTTGTATAGTGCACCGCGATCGAAAAAGTAATTTGGCTGCTTTTGAGGAAGAAATAAATTATATGAAATCTTATGGCGTTAAAGTAATAACGTATAATAAAGATGCCTTAAATACAGACGTTAGAAATGAAATTATTAGCCAATTGCCACAAAATAGTGTAAAACTGCTTCTGCACAGCATTGCAAAGGGAAATCTAAAAAAGATAACTGGTAACGAAGACGAAATTTTATCAAAACAAGATATCGATATCACAATCCACGCCATGGCAACTAGCTGGTACGAGTGGACACAGGCTTTAATTCAAAATAAAAATTTTACAGCGAATGCTCGTAATATAGCTTTTACTAGTGAAGGAAATTCAAGGGTTTGGCCAGGCTATGCGGCAGTTTCTGCGGCCAAGTCAGTCTTGGAAGCATTAATGCGCCAAATGGCTGTAGAATTGGCTCCGTTAAATATTACTTCCAATTGTATTCAAGCCGGAACTACCGCAACCCCCTCATTTTCAGTAATACCAGAAAGTGAAAAACTGGCAGCAATGGCCGTTCTCCGCAATCCTTTCAACAGACTAACATTACCTGAAGATGTGGCAAACGCGGTTTATTTACTCTGTAAACCCGAAGCTGATTGGATAAATGGTGCTATTTTAAAAGTGGATGGAGGGGAAAGTCTTAGATGAAAAATAATAAACTTAAAAATAATTGGAGTCAACCGAAATTATAGCGAAACTACCATATTCCGAACCGTTTCTGTTTGCGGATGAAATACTTTCTGTGTCTTCGGAAATGATCACGGGGAATTATACTTTTAAAAGGGACTCCTATTTTTATAAGGGGCATTTTAAAAATTATCCCATCACCCCCGGCGTAATTTTAACCGAATGTATGGCACAAATTGGCCTAGTTTGTTTCGGAATATTTCTTTTAAAAGATGAACAAATTGAAGAAAACAGAAGTTTTGCCCTAAGTAGCACAGAAATAGATTTTTTTAAGCCCGTTTTTCCAAATGAAAAGGTAACAGTTGTTTCAGAAAAAATATATTTCCGGTTCAATAAATTAAAGTGTAAAGTAAAAATGCTGAATAGCAAAGACCAAACTATTGCCCACGGTACTATAAGTGGAATGCTTCTAATAGAATCAAAAAATTAATGAGAAAACGCGTTGTTATTACGGGCTTGGGAGTGGTTGCACCAAATGGAGTAGGGGTACCCGACTTCTTAGAGGCGATAAAAAATGGCGACTCGGGTATTTCATTTTTCCCTGAATTACGCGATCTTAATTTTTCCTGTCAATTAGGCGCAAAACCTCTTATTACTGAAGAAAAGAACCGTGAATATCTTTCGGAACTTCAACTTCGCAATTTTAATAGCAGCGGAATTCTTTATGGCATTATTGCCGGGATGGACGCATTTAAGGATGCCAATTTGGAAATAGCAAAGCAAGACGACCAACCTTTGTGGGATCTCGGAATTATCTTTGGAACAGGCACCAGTGGCGTGGAGAAATTTCGCGAAGCCATTTATAAAATAGACGAAAAAAATGTGCGCCGACTCGGAAGTACTTCCGTGGCACAAACAATGACAAGTGGCGTAAGCGCTTACCTAAGCGGACTAATTGGGGCGGGAAATATGGTTACTGCAAATTCATCGGCCTGTGCTACCGGAACAGAAGCGCTCTTAATGGGTTATGAACATATTGCAAACGGAAAGGCACAATTTATGCTCTGCGGCAGTACAAGTGATGATGGACCTTACATTTGGGGTGGGTTTGACGCTATGAAGGTTACAAATTATAAATACAACGATGCACCTCATCAGGTTGCTGGCCCTATGAGTTCCGATGCCAGCGGATTTATACCTGGCAGTGGCGCAGGGGCATACATTATTGAATCTTTGGAAAGTGCGCAAAAAAGAGGGGCCACCATTTATGCTGAAATTTTAGGCGGCGCTATAAACAACGGTGGCCAAAGAGATGGCGGAAGTATGACGGCTCCCAACAACATCGCCGTACAAAAATGTATAAAAGATGCGCTTATAAATGCAGCTATTACGGGAGATGAAATTGATTATATAAACGGACATTTAACCGCTACAATTAAAGATCCGGATGAAATAGAAAATTGGAGCGTTGCTCTAAATAGAAGAGGAAAGCAGTTTCCTT
>CAXBDO010000139.1:0-6445 GCA_963974165.1 uncultured Aequorivita sp. | reverse complement strand
AAAAGCCACATCTTAACAAAGAAAAGCAAAAAACGTAAAATTGCACTAACCCATGATGGGTTGGTACACAAGGCCGACGAAAGTAATGTTAAGCAAATGCTTCGAATGAAGTAAACCGCTTAACCGGTTAAATCTATTATTTAAACCCTGGAGTAGCGCAATTAAAGAATTCAGAATTCAGAATTCATAATTCAGAATTGAAGAATCGCCTGCTACAAAAACAATTAAAATTATGCCAAGATCAGTAAATTCAGTTGCGAAGAGAGCCCGCCGTAAAAAGGTTCTTAAACAAGCCAAAGGTTACTTTGGAAGACGTAAAAACGTTTGGACGGTAGCAAAAAACGCCGTGGACAAAGCAATGCTTTATTCATACCGTGACCGTCGTGTAAAAAAGAGAAATTTCAGATCCTTATGGATTACCCGTATCAACGCGGGTGCAAGACAGCATGGAATGTCTTATTCACAGTTTATGGGAAGCATGAAAAGTAGTGGAATCGAACTTAACCGTAAGGTTTTGGCAGATTTGGCTATGAATCACCCAGAAGCTTTTGCAGCAATCGTAAAACAAGTAAAATAAGACATTAACTATATTATTTCGCCTAAAAACCGCTTCAGCAATGAGGCGGTTTTTTTTTGCCCAATCCCTACTAAAGAAGTTTCAGTATCTTCGTTTAAAATACCCCAATGCACCGCTACCAATTTTCATTGTTTATTTTACTCCTTGTTTGCAGCAATTTTCTTGTCGCACAAACAGGAAGCGGCAAATTATATAAAATTGATAGATATGAATCTATCTATCTTCCTTTGGGAAAAATCTCATTTGCAGATAAATTGGTGCAATACAAAGTAGGCCAGCCAGCACCAGTAATTAAATATAGGGATAGTACCCAATGCCTGCACGAACCCAATTACAGAAACTACCAAACTCCAAATTTCATCTCCCTGGGGTGTGGCGGATCGCTAACTGTAGAATTTACCGATAATGGATTTATGAATCTTCCTGGCGACGATCTGTATATTTTTGAAGTGGGCCCTTCCCGTGAAGGGGCAAAAATAGAGATTTCGCAAAATGGGGTAGACTGGGTTTACGCGGGAAAAATAGCCGGTGGAAAATCTTCTATCGAACTTAGCGATGTGCAAATCGACAATGAAACTGTTTTCTATTATTTGCGAATAACCGATATGCAGGATCTTTGCAGAAGTATTAGTGCCGGCGCAGATATTGATGCCATCGGTGCCATTAATAGCGTAATAAAACTAACCATCAACGCTGATGTTCTATTTGACGTAGCCAAATACGATCTAAAGGAAACCGCAAAAAAGAGCCTCGATTCGTTAACTGAAACCATCAGAAAAGTTGAAAAGGCCACCATTTTAATTGAAGGACATACAGACAGCGATGGCGATGAAACCTTGAATATGACACTATCCGAAAATAGATGTATAGCCGTAAAGGAAAAATTAATGGAAATTTTCGGCCAGCAGACGGATTACGATTTTGAAATTAAAGCTTACGGCGAAAACAAACCGCGAGTTGCAAACGATTCAAAAGAAAACAAACAAATAAACAGAAGGGTAGAAATTACCGTTTTACCACCTAAAGAATATTACGAAGGCTTATCTAAGTAATAGATTTAGGGAAAAATGAAATTTTGATTTTTTGGAGATTGCAATATGGAAATTGGAATTTCAAATAATTAGGTTTTCTGCTTTTTCTTTTTCGCTGCAGGAAACAACACATTATTCAATATAAGTCTATACCCAGGGGAATTGGGGTGCAGCGCCAATTCGGTTTTGGCATCCCCTACTCTATGTTGGTAATCTTCCGGATCGTGGCCCCCGTAAAATGTAAAGAATCCCTTCCCTTTAATTCCGTGGATATAGCGAGCTTCGCCGTTACTTTTATTTTCGCCCATAACCAGAACATTACTTTTAATCTCATTGGGGTCAAAAGAAGTTGTTTGCCCCATAAATCCCTTTACCAAGGAAGTATGGTTTTGGCATAGCATTGTTGGGATAGGATCCCATTTTGCCGAATAATCCAACAAAGTAAAGTAATCAGACTCCTTTGCAATTCTGCGTTTTTCGGTCATATCTATGCTCGAAAATTCATAAACCATAGGATTTCGTTCCAATATAAAATCTTTGAATGCAAAAGTTTTATTGTAATCAATCTTGCTTTGGTAGCCTGCTTCGCTTGGGTCGCCATCGAACATTGGTTCACAAATATCTACGCCTTCGGCTGAAAGGGCAATGTCGAAGCTATCGGTTGCGCTGCACATGGCAAACATAAATCCGCCACCAATAACATAATCCCGAATCTTTTTGGCAACATCCAATTTTTCTTCAGAAACCTTATTGTAGCCAAGTTTTGTGGCAAGGGCTTCCGCCTTGTTCTTTTCTTCAATATACCAAGGCGCGGATCGATAGGCGCGGTAAAATTTGCCATACTGCCCAGTAAAATCTTCGTGATGTAAATGCAGCCAATCATAAAGAATAAGTTGGTCGCTCAATACTTCTTCATCGTAAATTACTGTATAAGGAATCTCGGCATAAGTTAAAACCATAGTTACGGCATCATCCCACGGCAGATTTCCTTTTGGGGAATAAACCGCAATTTTGGGAGCTTTTTCTAAAGCCACTGCATCCATATTTTTGGATGGGCTACTAATTTCGGTAAGGATTTGTTCGGTTTTGCTATCGGAAATTACTTCAAAAGATACTCCGCGAATCTGGCATTCCTTCTGAATTTCGGCTGAATCTGGCATCAAAAATGAACCGCCCCTATAGTTGAGCAGCCATTTCACCTTTTGGTTTTTTTCCAAAACCCAATAGGTAATGCCATAAGCTTTCAAATGTTCCTTCTGGCCTTCAGCGTCCATAGGAATTAAGATGTAGGAAGCTGATGCTTTTACAGAAAATAAAACTAAAAATAGAAGTAAAATAAAACGTGCCATCGTGCTAATATAACGACAATTTTTAAGCCATGTTTTAGAATATGGGGAATATAATAGAATTAAAAATGATTGCCCGAGCTCTATTTAATATTCTTATCTAAAACGGAACATCATTATCTTCATCAATAGAAAAGTCATTGTTCATTGAACTTCCGAATGCTTCGTTTGGTGAAGGTAGATTTTTCGTTTTAAAGGTGTCGTCATTAGCGGCATCATTCATCCTTGAATGTATTTCAGTCGGATGGTCAAAAGTTTCAAGATTTTCAAACTTACCTAGATTACCTACGAATTTAAGGCGTATTTCATCCAAACCACCGTTACGGTGCTTGGCTACAATAAATTCGGCCTGCCCAGCAGTTGGGGTGTGCTCTTCATCGTCCCACTCATCAATTTTGTAGTATTCGGGACGGTAAATAAACGATACAATATCGGCATCCTGCTCTATCGCACCAGATTCACGAAGGTCGGAAAGTAACGGTCGTTTGCTGCCACCACGCGTTTCAACAGCACGCGAAAGCTGCGAAAGTGCAATTACCGGAATGTTCAATTCCTTTGCCAAGGCTTTAAGGTTACGCGAAATGGTAGAGATTTCCTGTTCACGGTTCCCTCCTTTTTGGCTTCCCCCGGCTGTCATTAACTGTAAATAATCGACTATAATTAGCTTAATACCGTGTTGCGATGAAAGTCGGCGCGCCTTTGCACGTAAATCAAAAATGGATAGCGAAGGCGTATCATCAATAAACAATGGGGCTTTCTCTAAGCCTTTCACCTTTACGTTTAACTGCTCCCATTCATGCTTTTCAAGGTTTCCGGTACGTAGTTTTTCGGAACTTAACTGGGTTTCGGAAGAAATTAGACGCGTTATAAGCTGTACAGACGACATTTCCAGAGAGAAAAACGCTACAGGTATATCGTGCTCAACGGCCATGTTTCGAGCCATTGAAAGCGTTAATGCCGTTTTACCCATACCAGGACGGGCAGCGATAATAATTAAATCACTCGGTTGCCAGCCCGAAGTAAGCTTATCTACTTTTGCAAAGCCCGAAGGAACTCCAGAGAGCCCTTCTTTGTTCGCTATTTCCTCAATTCTTTTCTTGGCCTGAATTACAAGATTCTGTGCCGTTTCGGAAGAACGTTTAATGTTTCCTTGGGTAACTTCATATAATTTGGCCTCCGCATTGTCCAAGAGATCGAAAACATCTGTGCCTTCGTTATATGAATCTTCAATTATTTCATTCGAAATTTTAATCAGGCTTCGCTGAATATATTTCTGAAGAATGATGCGCGCATGGAACTCAATATGGGCCGAAGAGGATAATTTTTGCGTAAGTTGGATAAGGTAAAACTCGCCTCCAACCATTTCTATTTTCCCTTTCTTCTTCAATTGGGAAGAAACGGTTAATAAGTCTACTGGCTGGCTATCTTCAAATAGGTCGTGAATAGCTTCAAAGATGTGTTGGTGCGCTTGTTTGTAGAAAACTTCAGAATGTAGGATATCTATTACTTCATCGACCCCTTTTTTGTCGATCATCAAAGCGCCAAGCACAACTTCTTCTAAATCAATAGCTTGTGGCGGAATTTTCCCTTTTTCAAGAGAAATTACTTGCGACGGGCGGGTTGAAAAACTGGGTTGGGGTTTGATTTTTTCCATTAGGCGAATGTAAAGAAAATGTTAAGAGGAATGAACGATTTTTAGTCTCACTATATTAACCGTTCATGAACAATTGAACTGTTGAAAACTCGATTTTATTGTTAATAACCCGTAAAAAAATCCGAGGCTCGCGCTTCGGATTTATGGTAAGATAAGCTATAGTTAGATTTAATTTTTATACTCGCCCATTTCAAGATATTTTTCCATTCTGTTTTTCACCAAATCGGTTGGGGATAACATTTTTAATGAATTATAAGTCTTAGTTATTACCTCAGAAACGGTACTAAAAGTTTTTTCGCGATCGCTATGCGCACCTCCCAAAGGTTCCTTTATAATTTCATCTATAAGCTTCAATTTTTTCATATCGATAGCCGTTAGTTTTAGGGCTTCAGCAGCTTGTTCCTTAAATTCCCAGCTTCTCCATAAAATTGACGAACAGCTTTCTGGCGAAATTACAGAATACCATGTATTTTCAAGCATTAACACTGTGTCGCCTACGCCTATTCCCAATGCACCGCCACTGGCACCCTCACCAATAATAACCACGATAATTGGCACTTTAAGTCGGGTCATTTCTAGTATGTTTCGGGCAATTGCTTCCCCTTGGCCTCTTTCTTCGGCTTCAAGTCCTGGAAATGCCCCGGGAGTATCGACAAAACAAACTACTGGTACACCAAATTTTTCGGCAGATTTCATTAAGCGCAATGCTTTTCTATAGCCTTCCGGATTTGCCATTCCGAAATTTCGAAATTGGCGGGTTTTGGTATTATAGCCTTTCTGCTGACCTACGAACATATAGCTTTGGTCGCCTATTTTTCCTAGACCGCCAACCATTGCTTTGTCGTCCTTAAACCCACGGTCGCCGTGAAGTTCCAAAAAGGATTCGCCGCAAATGGCCTTAATATAATCCATGGTATAAGGTCGATCTGGATGGCGCGAAAGTTGCACGCGCTGCCATGGCGTAAGGTTTTTGTATATTTCTTTTTTAGTTTCCTTGAGCTTCTTTTCAATTTGTTTGCAGGTGTTGGTTACATCTACATCGCTCTCCTGACCAATAAGGCAGGCTTTTTCGTATTGCTCCTGCAATTCTTTAATAGGGAGTTCAAAATCAAGATATTCCATAATTATTTCCTTCGTTTTATAAAGGTTGGTGTACAAAGATAAAATTTTGTTTTAGGTCTTGTTCAATCTTCTTCGATTTCTTTCTTGGGTAATTTTAATGATGCCGTTTGCGATAACGGTAAGCAGGATGATTGCCGCCCCGTAATAAAACTGTTGGCTCATATTTTCAGAATCGCCCAAAACTATAAGGGCCAAAATGATACCGTATACTGGCTCCATATTTATGGTTAGCATTACCGTATACGGGCTGATCCATTTCATAACATGTATGGAAGCTATAAAAGCATAGGCCGTACAAGCGCTGGCAAGGATTATTAAATAAATCCAATCATGGGCAGAAACCGTAAAGAATTCAGTTGTAAATTTTCCGGCGAAGGCCAAATAGATGGTAATACCCAATACGCCAAACATCAGTTCATAAAATGAAATGGACGAGGCTTTATGTTTTAGCACAAATTTTCCATTAATAACCGAAAAAAGGGCGCTTAAAAAGGCAGAAATAAGTGCTAGGATAATTCCTAAGGTATAAGATGTTTCAACATCGAAAATAATGTAAAGCCCAACCACTACTACTAGGCCGAACAAGACTTCATAAATTATTATTTTTCTTCTATAAAAAAGCGGTTCCAAAATAGAGGCGAAAAATGCCCCTGTGGAAAGTACTGCAAGGGTAACCGATACATTTGAAGCCTTAATAGCCCCAAAGAATGTAAGC
>CAXBDO010000138.1:0-6467 GCA_963974165.1 uncultured Aequorivita sp. | reverse complement strand
AGAAGAGTTACAAGAATTTGCAAACTTTTCAGTAGAAGACGGTGCAAAACTCGCCGCTAAGGGCCAGGAATTATTGTTCGATTTTGTTGCTAATCTTTCCACGCCGGTTATTGCGGCCGTAAATGGTTTTGCTTTGGGTGGTGGACTGGAATTGGCAATGGCTGCGCATTTCCGTGTAGCGTCTGACAATGCAAAAATGGGCCTGCCGGAAGTCTCACTGGGGGTAATCCCGGGTTATGGAGGTACGCAGCGTTTGCCACAATTGGTGGGTAAGGGCCGTGCCATGGAGATGATTATGACCGCCGGAATGATAGATGCAAACCAAGCGCTTCAATACGGTTTGGTAAACCACGTTACCACTCCCGATGATTTGTTGGAATTTACTGAAAAGATTGCCGGAAAAATAATGCGCAACTCTTCTGTAGCAATAGCTTCTGCCATAAGTGCTATAAATGCAAATTACGAATATGGTGAAGACGGTTTTGAAATAGAAATTGAAGAATTCGGAAACTGTTTTGGCACTGAAGATTTTAAGGAAGGCACCCAGGCTTTTCTTCAAAAACGAAAGGCCGATTTCCCTGGCCGATAGATTAATTAGTTGGTAATTACATTTGGTTTTGTATTTTGGCGCTTACTAAACCAAATTTTACCAATTATGAAAAAACTATTACTTCTCTTTATTTTTATCATTTCAACGTCTACCTATGCCCAGGAAATTTCTGTAAAGGCAAGTACCAGCGAAATATTTAAGGACGATAAAAAAAACACCACCCTTCTCTTTTCTGAAAGTGACGGGCAGGGTGGTTTTATTACTATTCGTCAATATGTAAGCGGCATGTTACAGACGCCCAAAGGATACTATATTGACCATTACGACGCCAATCTTAAGCAATTAAAGGAAACTGAAATTGACAAAGATTACAACCAAATTCAAGGTTTGATGGTTAATGATGGGAAGATTGTCATTTTGGAATCTTATTTTGATAGAAAAGCCGATACCTACAATTTTAATATACTCGAAAGTCCATTAGGAAGTTTTGATTTCCAAAAAAGAACCCTTCTATCGCTTGAGGAAAAGGAGGTGAAAAAATATTTTGGAGTTCAATTTGGCGCCTTTTTTATTAATAACGGCATTAGCCAAATGGATTCAAACCCATTGGGTGAAGTTACATTTTCCGCGAATAAAAATTTTTTCTGTGTAAATTTTGATATAAAGGATAAAGATGCCCAAACGCAGCGTCTTTATGTTTATGATAAAAACTTCAATAAAATTTTTGAAAGAGAATTTAAAAGAGATATCAAAGACAAGTTGTTTGAATACGAAAATATAGACGTTGACGATGAAACGGGAAATATTTATTTGCTTGGGAAAGTTTTCGAGAACAATTCTACACGTTCAAAAAAGAAAGGCAAGGCCAATTATAACTACGAACTTCATAAAATAACGGCTACAACTGAAAGAAGCGTGAGTTTTTCACCCGATGAAAATTTTATTGGCTCGTTATTTACCGTCCGCGGTAAAAATAGTGTTAGCTGTGCGGGATTTTATTCTGAAAAAAATGACAATCGCTACAAAGGGGTTTGTCGTTTTAACTTAGACCCAGAAACCCTTGAAATTACCAAGCAGAGTTATATGCCTTTTTCAGAAGAATTCATTAAAGATAAGTATGGAAAGGTAAAAGACAAGGAACTGAAAAACCTGAGCCTCAGAAATGCCTTAATTAATGATAAGGAGGAGATTGTATTAAATGCTGAAGAGTTTTATATAACTACCCGTACCCATTCTGGTATGAATGGTGGAATGAGCACCTCTGTTGTATATCATTATAACGATATTGTTTCGGTAAAAATGAGCCAAGATGGAGAATTGTTATGGGCGCGAAACATAAATAAAAGACAAGCCACCTCGGGCGCGGTAATGGAATATCTGTCCTTTTCATCAACTGTTATGGGCGACGACACATATCTTTTTATAAACTGTTCAGATAAAATTAGAAAAATAAGCAATGACCGTATAGAGTTTAAACAGGGCAATATGAAAAAAGCCAATCTGTACGCAATTAAGATTGATAAGGATGGAAATTATTCCTTTAAAAATATTGTAGACGATAAAGATTCAGAGGTTTCCTATTTTGTGAAACAAGGTATTCTTACTGCTTTGGACGGAAGTGAAATGGTTTTTATTGGAAGAAAAAAATCTAAAAAGCAATTTCTGAAATTGAATATTATGTAATGAAATTGCAAAAAACATCTTGCAAAAATTAAGTGTTTTTAAAAAGCCTTTCAATATTTTGAAAGGCTTTTTAATTATAAAAGGTTTGATTTTACCACGATAGCTTTCAAGAAGATGGTTAACTTTAGCGATTTCTATTAGAATTTCTATTGTAGCAACTATGAAAAACTACTTCTTATTATTTATCGCTTTTTTGCTGGCTATTTCTTCCATAGCACAAGAAAAGGCCGAGCCTTGGTTTAAGGACGGCGAAGCACAGATTGTTCCAGCTTTTGAAAAATCATCAGACTGGATTCGCACAGATTTATGGGTTGAAACCACTTTTGATACTGATGGCGACGGCAAGCTGGACCGTATGCATGTAGATATTACAAGGCCCAAACAAACCGAGACTGACGGCTTAAAGCTTCCCGTAATTTATGAATCAAGCCCCTATTTTGCAGGTGTAGCACCCGAAACTGAAGGCGCATTTTACGACGTGCATCACGAACTGGGCGAAGCAAGCAAACCAATAGTGCATCCTTCAGTAAAACGTAAAGGCGAACGGCCCATAATTTCTAATTCCCAAATTCATACGTGGGTTCCACGGGGTTTTATAGTGGTCCATTCATCTTCGCCCGGAACAGGGCTTTCACAAGGCTCTCCAACTGTGGGTGGCGAAAATGAATCCTTGGCGCCAAAAGCCGTAGTTGATTGGCTTAACGGCCGCGCAAAAGGCTACACCACGCCCTATGGAGATGAAGAAGTAAAAGCCTATTGGACTATCGGAAAAGTGGGAATGACGGGTACATCGTATAACGGTACAATCCCGTTGGCAGCCGCAACTACCGGCGTTGATGGGTTAGAGGCAATTATTCCCATCGCGCCTAATACTTCATATTATCATTATTACCGTTCGAACGGGTTGGTGCGTTCGCCGGGCGGGTATTTAGGGGAAGATGTTGATGTACTTTACGATTTTATCCACAGCGGCGATGAAGCTAAACGTGTGCACAACAATGCAAAATATCGCGATAGCGAAATATTAAACGGTATTGATCGGAAAACTGGCGACTATAACGAATTTTGGGCCGGCCGTGATTATATGAATGATATGGAACCAATGAAAGCTGCACTATTTATGGCGCACGGGTTTAACGATTGGAACGTAATGCCCGAACACAGCTATAGAATTTATAAAAAAGCCGAAGAAATGGGGCTGCCGGTAAAAATCTATTACCACCAAAAAGGGCACGGCGGACCGCCTCCACTTTCTATGATGAACAAATGGTTTACAAAATATCTCTTCGGAATGGACAATGGTATTGAAAAAGGCCCAAAATCGTGGATTGTTCGCGAAGCTGACGATAACGATAATCCTACGGCATATGCCAATTACCCAAATCCGGAGGCTAAAATGGTAACCCTAAATTTAAAAGTCACTTCAAAAAATGAAGGCATACTAACGGCTGAAAAAATTAAAAAACAAGGTACGCGTACTTTGGTTGACGACTATCATTTTTCAGGCGATTCACTGGCACAACTTCCAAATTCTATTCACAGATTATTATTTGCAACCCCTGTTTTAAAAGAAGATTTGCATCTTTCTGGCCTTCCAAAAGTGAATATAAAATTGGCGAGTAGCAAGCCCGCGGCCAACCTTTCTGTTTGGATGGTTTCTTTACCTTGGAATAATGCGCCAAACGCAAAAATAACTGATAATATTATTACTCGCGGTTGGGCCGATCCCCAGAATTATAAATCAATTACGGAAAGCGAACCTTTAAAACCAGGCAAATTTTACGAATTGTCTTTTGAACTTAATCCTGACGATCAAGTAATTCCGGCGGGGCAACAAATAGGGTTAATGATTTTTTCGAGCGATAATCAATTCACTTTATTGCCAGAAGCGGGCACTATTTTAACCATCGATCTTGATGAAACCACAATCGAAATTCCTGTGGTAGGTGGCGAAAGCGCATTCAAAAAAGCAATTGCAGATTAACAGTGGTCTTACGCATATAAAATTCTGAAAAGAAGTCATTTTCAAAATGTCAAAATGTCGGTTTTTTTGGTTTCTGAAATTCCAAAAAATAATTTTTCGTTAAGAAATTTTAAAAATTTAAGCGTCGAAAATATTTAATATGGTTTGGCATTTATTTTGTCTTATTAGGATAAAAATTAATTGTTTAACTTAAATCTAAATGTTATGAGCACTTTAATGAATGTTCCTAAAAATGGAGGTTTAACAAGAACAAATAACGGTAGTTCTAACCTCTCACCCTGGACTTCTTTAATCGATGATATTTTCAATAGGGAAATGTCTTCGGTATTTTCACAAAACTTCAATACCGGCATAAGCCTTCCCAAAGTTAATATCAAGGAATCTGCCGATGCATATTATGTAGAGATGGCAGCTCCAGGTTTAAAGAAATCTGATTTTCAAATTGATTTAGACAACCAATTGCTTACAATTTCTACTGAAGTGGAAGAAAAAAATGAGGAAAGCAAAGAGAATTACACCCGTAGGGAGTTTGGGTATTCTTCATTCAAACGAAGTTTTGCCCTGCCCGAAACGGTAGATGACGGTAAGATTAAAGCTCAGTACAAAGAAGGAATTTTAAGCATCCATCTTCCCAAAAAAGAAGAGGCAAAACAAAAACCACCAAGAAATATTCAGATTTCTTAATTTGAATTCTAACGAAAAAAACAGAGGTCCAAGTGCGACCTCTTTTTTTATATCTTCTTTTAATTATTGGAAATATTCCAAAATATTGAAGGAAATATTCCAATTTAATGGTAATTTTGAAAGCTATTATTCTTAAATATGTCAGATTCAACATTAAAAGGAAGGGGCGCGCAGAAGAATATTCATAACCGTTTTTTTGAAAACAGTCATGAAATTTTGGATGAATATCTTAATTTCTGCGAGGCGGAAGGTGAAGAAGCCGATAAAAACAAGACATCTTATATTGAAGTTTTTCCAAAAACCTTTGTAAATAAAGTAAACAGTCCAGATGTGGGCATGGGCTTTTCGGCCAATCCATACCAAGGTTGCGAACATGGTTGCGTGTATTGTTACGCTCGCAATAGCCACGAATATTGGGGGTTTGATGCAGGGCTGGATTTTGAACGAAAAATTTTGTTTAAACGCAACGCCCCACAGCTTTTGGAAGAAAAAATTACTTCAAAAAATTGGGAAGGCGATACTATAGTTTTTTCGGGGAACACAGACTGCTATCAGCCTTTGGAGCGCAAAATGGAGATTACCCGCAAATGTCTGGAAGTAATGCTGAAATGGAAACACCCCACCGGAATTATTACCAAAAATTCATTGGTGCTTCGCGACCTCGATATTTTGAAGGAAATGGCAAAACTGAATATTATTTCGGTAAATATTTCAATCACCTCCCTTTCAGAAGATACGCGTCGCTTATTGGAACCGAGAACTGCGAGCATTAAACAACGCCTAAAGGCGGTTGAGGTTCTTTCAGATAACGGTATTCCCGTTCGCGTAATGATGGCTCCTATTATTCCCTCCTTAAACAGCCATGAAATTCTTCCTTTGGTAAAAAAAGTGGCAGAATTGGGCGCAATTGAGGTAGGTTATACTGTAGTGCGTTTAAACGGCCAGATTGCCGAGATCTTTAAAGATTGGGCCTATAAAACCATACCCGATAGGGCGGAACGAATATTAAACCAAATAGCCGAATGCCACGGCGGTAAGCTTAACGATAGCAATTGGGGTAGACGAATGAAAGGCGAAGGCACTATAAGCGAGCAGGTAAAAAATACCATGGCAATTGCCAGGAAAAAATATTTAAAGGACAGAAAAAAGGAACCTCTGGATACCTCGCATTTTCTGCAACTCAAAAATCCACAGATGAAGTTGTTCTAGATTTTTCCTTTTTTGACTTTTCAAAATTTCAACTTTTAAACTCTCAAATTTTTCGCCTGTACACTTAAAACTGTAACATTTTCTCCATTAATGAAACTAATGGCTAAAACCAGACAATTATGAATAAACTATTGAAATTATCTTTTGTTACAATTTTGTTTTTCCTGGGTGGAGAAATGAAGGCACAGGAACTGAATGGTTCATACAGCGGCACGCTGAATGTGCAGGGAATGCAGATGGAACTTTTTTTCAACATTACTCCCGGCCCAGATGGGTACAGTGCAACTTTAGATGTTCCTGCCCAAGGAGCAAGCGGAATAGAACTTGATTCTGTAGTTTTGCAGGATAATACAATTA